>CALXTZ010000055.1 GCA_944391545.1 uncultured Alphaproteobacteria bacterium | reverse complement strand
CAACAAGATCAGCCTCTTTAAATCCGGCGGCGCCCGGATTCATCAATTGAACGATTTTTGTTTCGCCGCCCGACATTTTTTTAATATAACGCGCTATCGGAAAAACGCGCCGCCCTGCTCCGATCACCAAACGCGGATACGGCGGTTTCAATTGTTCTTTGGTTTGAGGCGTCACCCCGATTAAACCGGCGCCTTGAAGCCAATTGGGCAAAGCCGCCCATTTGGAATAAACGATCTTTTTTTGTTCAAAAGGCAGCCCCAGTTGTTCCGCGACCCCCAACAATTGATTTACATTGCCGGCGCGATCATCCGCCAGCAGCCAAACTTCATTTGTCATATTAATCCTTTTTATCGTACGTATAGGTTTCGTCGTGAATATAATCGATTTGGATACCGACGGCCCGCATCATTTCTTCTCCTTCGGAAGCCGCCTGATACTTGTATTCGGCCACCACACGCTTAATACCGCAGGCAATCAACAACATCGCACACGTTCGGCACGGTGATAATTTACAATAAATCGTTGCCCCTTCAATCGAAACGCCGCGCTTGGCCGCCTGGCAAATCGCATTTTGTTCGGCGTGAAGCGTCCGCATGCAATGGCTGGTCTGTTTGCCGTCTTCATGCGTTACCGTTTTCATCAAATGACCGACTTCATCACAATGCGGCATTCCCGGCGGCGAACCGACATATCCCGAAACCACAATCTGATTATCCTTGACAATCACGCAAGCCGTACGCCCCCGGTCACAGGTCGCCCGTTTCGCCAAAGCATGCATGACTTCCAAAAAATACTCATCCCAAGTCGGGCGCACATAATCAGACATTTGAACCTCCTTTTTCTTTAGTTTAGCATACTTGAAATCAGCGTCAATAAAAAGCAAAAAAAATCTTTGCTTTTTTCGAAAAAAGAAGTTACATTTAATTTGTTCTTCTTTTGTTCTGGAGTCTTATATGAAAAAATTAGTTTGTTTTCTTTTTTGGTTTTTGACACTCACACCGGCGCCGGCCGCGATGAAAGCTTACTTTTCACCGTCTTTGGATTGTGAAAACCAAATCATCCGTCACTTAAATAACAGCACGGATACGGTTGACATCGCCGTTTACACCATGACGAATCGACCGATTATGCGCGCTATTGAAAAAGCACACAATCGAGGCGTCCGCATTCGCATCATCACGGATAAAAAACAAGCCAATCATTACACGTCGATCGCAACACGACTGTATCAAAAAGACATTCCGATTAAAATCAATACCGAATTTGAAATTGAACACAATAAGTTTGCGGTCTTTGACGGACAAACCCTGATAACCGGCTCTTTTAACTGGACATATTCCGCTTCCAATAAAAATTCGGAAAATTGTTTGGTGATAACCGACGAACCGGAACTCATCGGCCAATACGAAAAGCGTTTTGAAACTTTATGGAAGCTGTATAATGCCAGAGAATCCCGACATTTCTTTGAACAAAAAATAAACACGGGCGAATAGTAATCTTTTTTTAATTTCTTTGCGTTAAACTGAAAATATTCTTTAAAAACGGAGAAAAGCATGCAAAAAAAAGTTCTTATTTTATGGGCTTGCGTCTGTTTATGCGGCTCTGTTCGGGCGCAAGACCAAGCCGTAACATCCATCGAAACACGTTCAATCACGCAGGAAATATCGGTCGTTGATTCGCAATCGCAGCCAGAAGCGCTCGGTAAAGAAGAAATGCGCGCACAGGAACGCCGACAAAAAGAAGCTTTAAAGTTGCAGCGCAAAATCGAAAAAATGGATAAAAAGAACGCTCGGCTTTCTTCCGAAGAGCGAAAAGAACGTATGCAGGAACTTCAAATGGAGATGGACTCTCTCATTCGCGCCGAACGGAACAACAGCGAGGCAGCCCCTTCTCAAAATTCCCAAACGCCTCCGCCACAGACAGATAAAGAAGAACAAAGACGCTTGGAAAGAGAAGAAAAAGAAGCTCAAAAACAACAACGTGAAATCCAACGTATGGATGAAAGAAACGCTGCCTTATCTGTGGAGCAGCGGGAGGCCAAGAAACAAGAGTTGGAGGAAAAAATGTATCAAGCCGTCGTCGAAGGAAATGAAAAGCAGATCGAACGATTAAAAATGGAAATGGATTCTCTGCTGCGCGTTGAAGAAACGGAACAAACCCGTTCGGATGAAGCCGCTTTAAAACCGTCTGATCCTTAAATATCCGCAACAAATCGCCACGGCAAATCAACCCCGACTTTAATGCCGATGCGCGGCGTTGTCAAAATGGAAAATGAACGGCTGTTGTGCGCGATAAAAAGATGCGGGCTCACCGTCATGTCGATACCGTTTTGAGCTTTTGTCAATTCAAAATGGCGACAAAGCTTTCCCGGCCCGTTTAAATGCGTTCCATCCTCCAGCAAAACGCCGCGAATAAGAACAGCTGCCGGAAATCCCTCCTCCTGCGTCGTTACGTTCAAACAATGATACATGCCGTAAATAAAATAAATATAAGCGTATCCGGCCGGCCCGAACATAACGGCATTCCTGGGAGTTCGACCGCGAAAAGCATGACTGGCCGGATCGTCAAATCCCATATACGCTTCCGTTTCGGTAATAAAGCCGCGGTGATTTTTATACACAAGTTCTTTACCGATTAATTCGTTGGCCACATCCAACGTATAGCGGTTGAAAAAATCAAATCCGAGTTTATCGCTCATCATAAATCTGCTTAATAATTTTATCGTATCCTTTGTCATGACGCGCCCCTTTAACCGGGACAATCAGTGTTTCATCCGTGACAATTTTTTGTGTTAATTCAAGCGGCACGACCGTGTCTTTTGTTCCGACATAGTGAATTTGATTTATTTCTTTCATTTCAGAAAGATATTCGGACAAATCAATGGAATACATGAGCGGATCATCGTCATGCCAGGCAGCCCATCTTTGATAATCGATGACCCCGGCGACCGTTATCCATTTTTTGACTTGTTGAGGATGTCTGACCGCAATCAACCCTGCCACTTGCGCCCCGCCGGAATAGCCGATTAAAATGACTTGATCGGATTTTGCTTTTTTCATCAATTTTAAAACAGCCACTTCCATCGCATCAATGACGGGCGCCGAAAAACGGCCGCTTGTCCAATCTTGTTCAGAGCATGTCGAACTTTTCATATACTGACACGGCCGCGCCAAATAAACGACGTTCGGGCTGGGATCATTGGCCGCAACTTCCCGCCAAAAATTACTTTTCGGCGTCGGATCTTGTGTCGGTCGGCCTTTGTTGTTAAAGGCATGCCCGTCACCTTCAATATACACTTTCAACGGTTCGCCCGGAGCCGTTATTTTATACCAGCTGGCGATGGTGTAATCCATCGTCGGAACAGGTTGAAACCGCATTTCTTTCAACGGATTAACCGTTGCACAGGCGCATAACAGCAAAAATCCGAAAAGGAGCCCTTTTTTCATTCATTGCCTCCATTCAAAGAAACCAATTCATACGACATAGATCCTAATCCGATTTCGGCACCATAAGTCAACTGACGCATCATATCGCTCTTCTGATGCAAATCATGCATGATGTCATGTCCGGCTTGTTCGACAACTAAATCAATGCTGGCTTTATCCAAAGCAACGGGATCTTCCGAAGCCAACAAACCGATATCCGGGACAACCGCTGTGTTTGAAAAGCGAAAACAGTCGCATAACGGCGTGATATTCATTAAAAAATTCATGTAAAAAACGCGGCCTTTTTTGTTGTCGACAGCCCCTTTGGCATACTCAACCAATCGTTCCATAAAAGCCGTTGATTGCTTTTTTAAGTCCATCGAAACGGCATGCTGCGGACAAACGGTCACACATTTACCGCACCCGACACATTTTTGGGCGTTTAAGTGCGCTTTTGCATTTTCTAAAGACAAAGCATGCGCCGCACATTCGCGCACACAGGTTCCGCATCCGATGCATAAATCTTCATCAATACAAGGCCGTTCCTGGTGTTGAGCTTTTTTACCTGCCGCCGGAGCACATCCCATGGCCAAGTTTTTAATCGCACCGCCGAAGCCCGCTATCGGATGACCTTTAAAGTGTGACAAAACCACCATGCTGTCCGCATCGACAATATCGCCGGCGACGGTAACTGTTTCAAAATGCTTGGCATGAACGGGGATTTCTCGACTGTTTTTTCCCCTTAAACCATCCGCGATGATAACAGGCGCCCCGACAACGGCATAGTCAAATCCGTGCTCTACGGCCAACTTCAAATGAGCGGCGGCATTTTGGCGCTCGCCGACATAAAGCGTGTTCGTATCCGTTAAAAAAGCAACAGCCCCCTGCTCCTTGATTTTTTCCACGACCCGGCGCACATACACGGGAGAAATAAATCCATCATTACCGCGTTCGCCGAAATGAAGTTTGACCGCCGTCAAATCACCGGCTTTTAATATATTTTTCAATCCGGCCGCGTCGCACAATCGTTCTATTTTTTGAACTTTGCTGTCTTTTTCCATATCTCGGATTTTAAAATCCATAAAGTAAACTTTGGACATATTGACCTCCTTTTTGTTCTATGTATAAAACGATTCTCGCGAAAAACAAAGAAGATTTTATCGAATGCTTGCAATTTAACCCGATTTTCGTTATGCTGACCTCGAACAGAAAACAGGATTGAAACATGAGTGATATTTCCAAAATTCGTAACTTTTCCATTATTGCCCATATTGATCACGGTAAATCAACGCTGGCAGACCGATTGATTGAACACACCGGGTTGTTGACGAAACGAGAAATGAAAGATCAATTGCTCGACAACATGGATATTGAACGCGAACGCGGCATTACGATCAAAGCACAAACCGTTCGATTGGAATACACGGCCAACGACGGCAATACGTATCACTTGAACTTGATTGACACACCGGGACACGTTGACTTTGCATATGAAGTCAGCCGCTCTTTGTCGGCCGTGGAAGGATCTTTGCTGGTTGTTGACGCCTCTCAAGGCGTTGAAGCGCAAACGCTGGCCAATGTCTACAAAGCCATTGAAGTCGACCATGAAATTATCCCGATCATCAACAAAATCGATTTGCCGGCCGCAGATCCGGAGCGCGTCAAAAAACAAATTGAAGACGTCATCGGCATTGACACATCCGACTCTGTTTTGATTTCTGCCAAAACAGGCATCGGCATTCACGATGTGTTGGAGGCTTTGGTCAAACGCCTGCCTCCGCCCGAAGGCGATGAAAAAGCGCCCTTAAAAGCATTGTTGGTCGATTCTTGGTACGATCCTTATTTAGGCATTGTTATTTTGGTTCGCGTTAAAGACGGCATCTTGAAAAAAGGCCAACAAATTCGAATGATGTCAGCCGGTACGACACATACGGTTGAAAAAATCGGTGTGTTTGGGCCGAAAATGAAAGATGTTCCGGCTTTGCATCCCGGCGAAATCGGCTTTATCACAGCCAGCATCAAAAGCATCGGTGAAACCAAAGTCGGTGATACCATCACGGATGAAAAAAATCCGACAGATGCCCCTTTACCCGGCTTTAAACCCAGCGTTCCGGTTGTTTTCTGTTCGTTCTTTCCGTTGGACACGAATGACTACGAGGTTTTAAAAGAATCATTGGGAAAACTGCAATTAAATGATGCCAGCTTCCAATTTGTTCCCGAAAAATCCATGGCTTTAGGACAAGGGTTCCGGTGCGGTTTTTTAGGCTTGCTGCATATGGAAATCATCGAAGAGCGGTTGGAACGTGAATTTAATCTTGACCTGATTACGACGGCGCCGAGTGTTGTGTATAAAGTTCATTTAACGAACGGAGACATCATAGATTTGCATAATCCGGCGGATATGCCCGATGTAACGCTGATCAGCGAAATCGAAGAACCGTGGGTTCGCGCAACGATTATGACTCCGGATGAATACTTGGGTTCTATTTTGCAATTGTGTGCCGAACGGCGCGGCGTTCAGGAAAACCTGACTTATGTCGGCAACCGAGCCATGGCCGTGTATAAATTGCCTTTAAATGAAATTGTGTTTGATTTTTACGACCGATTAAAATCCATCAGTCGCGGTTATGCCAGCTTTGATTATGAAGTTGTGGATTACGAACCCAGTGATTTGGTTAAAGTCACGATTCTAGTCAACGGCGAAACGGTGGATGCATTGTCATTTTTGGTTCATCGAACGCAGGCCGAACGCCGCGGCCGACAAATTTGTGAACGGTTAAAGGATTTAATTCCGCGTCATCAATTCAAAATTCCGATTCAGGCGGCTATCGGCGGGAAGATTATTGCTCGTGAAGATATTTCCGCTTATCGAAAAGACGTGACGGCCAAATGTTACGGCGGCGATATCACACGTAAACGGAAATTGCTTGAAAAGCAAAAGGAAGGCAAAAAGAAGATGCGTCAATTCGGGAAAGTCGAAATCCCGCAATCCGCATTCATTGAAGCTTTGCGTATCGGTGACGAATAAAGGGGATTGACATCTGGTTGCGTTTTTTTATAATAAACTGGATATGAAAGGGAATAAACCATGAATTTCTTCAATCGTACAACAGTTACCCCCCCCCCCCCATACAAAGGATAACGGCCGTTTTGCGGCATTTTTAAGACAATTTAAATTAATAAATCGATTTAGAAAAGGAGCGCCCCAACGATGCCAATCCGGCAGAAGTATGATTGAGATGCTCGCCGTTTTGGCTCTCATCGGCATTCTGTCCCTTATCGCCATCACAGGTATCTTGTACGCTTTCAATAAACACAAAGCCAATGCAATCATTCAAGATGTCTCCTTAACCGCTGCCGTCGTTATCACAAACGAAGCCTTCTTATCCGTCCAAGATGAACAGCAAATCATCAACGCCGAATTGCCCGAATCTTCTCTCTCCGGTTTTCCCGTAACACCTTTTCGCGTCAATGCCGATATCTTCGTCATTACCGTTCAAAACGTCCCGCCATCCGTTTGTAAACACGTCATGACGGGACCCAATCCCTCCGACTTCCTGATCGAAGTCAACGGTGCCGTCGCCAAAGAAAACCCAAAAACGCTTTGTACAAATAACACAAATACCATGAACTTTTATTTCGACGCCTCTCAAAACGCCGAACGGTGCGGCGGCCAAATTTGTACAAACGGGCATGTGTGTGTCGATGATGAATGCGTTTGTCCCGATGACCGCCAAGAACAAAACGGCTTTTGCGTTTGCAAAGACGGTATGGAAGAATGTAACGGTCAATGTTTTGAACCGTGTGATTTCGGGCAACCCGGTATGCTCGGCACGCGCGACCCTGACACTTGTCAATGCCTGTGTGACCAAGCCGGCGGATTTAAACCTTTTGCCCAAAACGGAACGTGTGTCTGCGACAACGGATTCTTACTCAATAATGCCTGTGTTTCTCTGGCCTGTGAACCGGCCGGTTGCACCGACGGAAACTGCACATGTTACATCACAACCGCCGGCGGCGAAAAACATAGATGCGGGACCGGTTGCTCCCCAACCGGCGCCAGTTGCACCAATGGCAGTTGTATTGATGTCGGTCAATGTCCTGTCGGTACCATTCAACCGGTTACATACAACGATCAACCTTACTACGGATGTCGGGATGAAGATTTATCCTGTGTTTTCTGGACAACAAATTCCGGATATAATTGCATGATAAATGATCGATTATGCGGGACACATTGTCAAGTTGACGGGACAAGCTGCGGTTACGGAGATTGTGAAAATCGTTGCGAAACCCTCAATTTGAATCATGAGTCCATTTTGGATCATGCACCTCTTCCTTCCAGTCCATTTTTAAGAGGATACGGATGCTATAACCCGGAAAATGATATGTTTTGTTATAACCGTTCCGGTTTCAACTTATGCTATTTAAATGGCGAATTTTGTGCAACGGGTTGTTTACTCGACGGAACAAATTGCACAACCAGCACATGTGAAACTTGCCCAACAGGAACAGAACCCTTTCAAAACGGAACCTTACACGGCTGTCTAAATGATGACGTCGTCTGTGTTCCCCAAGAATGGATAAAAGGAAAATATGATTGTTATAAAATAACCGATTCAATGATACAACAATGCGGACGACATTGCCAAGTTGACGGACACGCATGTCAAGACGGTGTTTGTCATCAGTCAGACTGTCCGAATGATTCAGTTCTTTTATACAAAAAAAGCTTGCTTTACGGTTGTTATCACAATGAAGAAGATTTATGGTGTACGTATAAACAAACAACTGATATCAATTGTTATTTAGGAGATAAACAATGCGGCACGCGATGTACAGACTTATCCGGCACGGGCTGTCCTGCTTGTTTTAATACCTTTGAATGCCCGTCAGGAACAACCTTAACAACGGGAAGCTATGGCAATGTTGTATATGATGCCTGTAAAAACGAAGAAGGTGTTGTTTGTCTGAATGATGCGCAACAGCATTGTTATGTTGGCAATCAAATTTGCGGCCTATACTGTTCATTAGATGGAACAGGATGCTCATACGGCGCTTGTTCGGAAACGGAATTAAATTGCCCGCAAGGAACAGTTTGGGGATTTATGAACTTTAACTATTGGCAAGTATTTGGATGTAAAAATTCTGCAACTCTCGTCAATTGCACAAAAATTAACAATGAAATTAAATGCACCAAAAACGGTTCCGTTTGCGGCAGCGGCTGTTCTTTGGACGGTACGGGCTGTACAACCGGCGTGTGCGCAGCCACCGATTGCCCGGACGGCCAAGAACCCGTCTATGATACTTCCGATGCATTTAAATGCGGCACCGTCGATAAAACCGTCTCTTGTTCCGGAACAACAGG
>CALXTZ010000054.1 GCA_944391545.1 uncultured Alphaproteobacteria bacterium | reverse complement strand
GGTAATGATGGTAACTGTTGTCCTGAATTAACTTCTGTCAACTGTGAAACTGAAGTAGACGAAAACGGATGTGCCGTGTGTAAAGAGGTGACAACATGTTCCACTTGGGAAGATTGTCAAGAGGATGAGTGTTGTGATGCGGGTGTTTGTGTTTCCCATACAGCTTTTTGCAATAATCGGTGTACCGAGATAAATGAATCCTACAGCGGGACAGGCTATGAAGATGGTTGGGGTAATAGCTGTACATCAAGTTGGATGATCTTGGATGAAATTGGAACAAGCATGCATGGACGTTCTATTTATTATTGCGAGTATTTCGATAAAAATGGAAATAGGTGTAGTGGAAGATACTGTAACATGTAAATAAAGGAGCCAAACGGCTCCTTTTTTAACAGATTGTTTTTTGGACAAAAGTGTGTTAGACTATCCTTAAAAAGGAACTTTTTATGACAAACGAATGTCCCAAAAAGGCTGAAGAACAAAAGGTGCAGGAGGCTCTCATTCGATTGTGCTGTTTGTCTGGCAAACAAATGCGATGGCCTCCGTTTGCTAAAGTAGATGATTTAATTCGAAATGGAGCTTCATTTACATGCCTGAATAAAATCGGTCTCATGCCCATTGAGCAAGCGGCGATAGCCGGCAATGAGGCCATGCTTTCAGTTTTTGTCGCCAGAGGCGGTTTAGTGAGCTCTTATCCGTCTTTGTTATATTACAGTGTCCTTTATGGACATGATAACTTATCGCACGCTCTTTATTGCCGAATGTCAATCAAGGCTAAATGGGGGGCGTTTTATCGAGCTTTTCAAGCAGGAAAAGCGCGCCAATATTGCCGCAACCTTTCGATGTTTTGTGCAAAAAAACGACGGGAAAACAAGAAAAATCACATTGTTATTCCTCCGTTTCAGGCACAGTTAAAAGAATGCGTGGCTGCATTTTGTTCTAAAAATGTTATGAGACGTCAGCAATATCGATTTTTGTTACAAACGAAAAAAGAAATGAGAAAATGCTTGGCCGCCGGTTGCGGAGAAACACTTGTCCCGTTATTTCTGAGGGCGGTTTATCAAGAAAATCCGTTAGTTATAGATTATCTGTATGCTTATGGCGATGTTTTTCTTGTTTCTGAAAAAGCATTTGCCCAAGTAGCTCAGAGTGACGAAACTCGTTTTACGGAAAAATGGCTGCAAGTGACGGATGAAGTTGCTTCATTAAGACAATATCGCCAACAGGAATATTTACGTCATCGGGCTGCGCATCAAAAATCACATTTCCGGCGATTGATTCGACGCATGGCAAGATTCTTAAACCAACCACTCTACACGCAAACAAAAACCGTTCGGATTAAAAAAATCAAACAATCTCTTTCTCAAAAAGAAACGACAGCTTTTCTGACTAAAGCCAAGACGTGCGAACGTTCTTTAACTAAACAACATGTACTGAACACGGCTGTCATTCGGGATAGATGTTCTAAAAACGAATAACAAATATTGTTTCTTTTCTTTGCTTTTTTTTGAAAAATGCGTATGATGATTCCATACCTGTTTAAAAGGAAGAAACATGATTGCAAAATTAACCGGTGTGGTGGATTGGGTTGGCGACGGCTTTTTGATTTTGGACGTGAACGGCGTGGGATACCGCGTGTTTTGTTCCGGACAAACATTGTCTAAATGCTCCGCCAAAGGCATGCAGATGAGCTTATGGATCGAAACGCAGGTGCGTGAAGATCATATTCACTTATTCGGATTTGCGGATGCGGCCGAAAAAGAATGGTTTTCAATATTAACCAATGTGCAGGGTGTTGGGGCGAAAGTCGGATTGGCGATTTTATCGGTCTTGACGCCGAATGATTTAAGCTTGGCGCTGGCAACGGGCGATTCAAAGGCTTTAACACGTGCCGGCGGTGTCGGCCCGAAGCTGGCCGTTCGGATCGTGACGGAGTTAAAGGGCAAAGCCGGTATGATCGGCGGCGTATCGGATGACATGCCGGTGTCGGCGGGGGCAGCCGGTTCGGGCGTGATGAATGAAGCTGTTTCGGCGTTGGTGAATTTGGGTTACGGCCGCAGCGAAGCCGGTATGGTTGTCGGAACGGTTTTAAAATCTAACCCGCAGGCAAATGTATCGGATGTGATCCGCCTGTCGTTAAAAGAAATAGGACAAAATCATGGTTGATGAACGGATTATTACGCCGCAACAGTTGAACGGCGATGAAGAATTCTATACCGGTTTACGACCGCAGTCTTTAGACGACTTTGTCGGACAGAAACAGGCTTGTTCAAACTTGCGGGTATTTGTCAAAGCTGCGCGGGAAAGAGGCGAAGCGTTGGATCACGTATTGTTGTTCGGACCGCCGGGTTTGGGGAAAACAACGCTGGCGCAGATTATTGCCAAAGAGCTTGGCGTCGGATTTCGGCCGACTTCGGCTCCGATGATTTCAAAGGCCGGAGATTTGGCGGCTATCTTGACGAATTTGGAAAAAAATGATGTGCTGTTCATCGATGAAATTCACCGGTTGAACCCGACGATTGAAGAAGTTCTTTATTCGGCGATGGAAGATTTTCAATTGGACTTGGTTATCGGAGAAGGGCCGGCGGCTCGATCCGTTCGGATTGATTTACAGCCTTTTACGTTGGTCGGTGCGACGACGCGTTCGGGACTTTTGACGACGCCGCTTCGGGATCGGTTCGGCATTCCGTTGCGATTGAACTTTTATGATGTGGACGATTTGGAAAAAATTGTGACACGGGCGGCGCGGATTTTGAAAATCGGGATGACGGCTGACGGAGCGCACGAAATTGCCAAACGGTCGCGAGGCACGCCGCGTGTTGCCGGGCGTTTGTTGCGCCGCGTGCGCGATTTTGCCGTTGTTGCCGGCAAAAAAGAAATTGATGTGGCAATTGCCGATTCGGCATTGGGTCAGTTGGAAGTGGATAAGGCCGGCTTGGATGCGATGGACCGCCGATACTTACGGTGTATTGCCGAAAAATATGCCGGCGGGCCGGTGGGGGCGGATACGTTATCGGCGGCTTTATCCGAAGAACGCGACACGATCGAGGAAGTCATCGAACCTTACTTAATGCAGGAAGGCTTGGTTCAACGGACACCCAGAGGTCGGATGTTATCGGCTGCCGGATTTAAACATTTGGGCTTGAGTGCACCGATTGCCGGCCCTACTTTATTTGACGAGGAGTAAACATGATTCATCAATTGCCTGTTCGAATTTATTATGAAGATACGGATGCCGGGGGCGTTGTGTACCATTCCAATTATTTGAAATATGCGGAACGGGCTCGGTCGGAATTTTTATACGCTTCCGGATTTACAAATTTGGGGCTCATCGAACGCGGGTTGGGCATTATGATCCGCCGTTGCGAAATGGATTTTAAAGCGCCGGCTAAATTGGAAGACATCATTACGGTTCACACGAAGATTGATTCGATCGGCGGGGCGTCTATGGTCATGGATCAAACCGTCAAACGGGGAGAGCAGGTGTTGGTCGTTATGAAGATTCACGTGGTTTTTGTGGATCCGAAAGCTTTGAAACCGGTTCGACTGCCGGCTGATGTTCGTGAACAGTTTGAAAAATATGTAGAAAAGGAATAAAAGATGCAAGGTCAAGTGGATGCGGCGGCTCGGACAACGATTTCCGTTTGGGGCATGTTTGAACATTCGGATATTTTTATGAAGATCTTAATGATTGCCATGGTGTTGGCTTCCGTTTGGTCATGGGCGATTATTTTTAACAAAATAAAGACTTTTCGCCGTGTCAAAGAACAATCCAAAATATTTGAAAATAAGTTTTGGAGCGGCAATTCTTTGGACGCTTTGTATGAAAAAGTCGGCAACCGTCCGACCTCTCCTTTGGCGGCGATTTTTGCTTCGGCGATGAAAGAATGGAAGCGTTCCGCCTCTCGGAAAGAGTTGAAAAACAAAGGCGTGAGTGTCCAAGAACGGATCGATAAAGTGATGCAAATTACAATTGATCGAGAAGCGGAAAGTTTGGAAACGCATATGATCTTTTTGGCGTCAACCGGGTCGGTTTCACCGTTGCTGGGGTTGTTCGGCACCGTGTGGGGCATTATGGACAGCTTTCATTCCATCGGTTTGACGCAAAATACAAACATTGCGGCGGTTGCGCCCGGTGTGGCCGAGGCTTTGTTGACAACGGCTATCGGATTAATAGCGGCTATTCCGGCGTTGATTGCCTACAATAAATTTTCAAACGATATTGATCGGATAACTAATCGGATGGAAACGTTTTCCGGTGAATTGTCCGCGATAATCAGCCGTCAAATCGAACAAGTCGGAAGCGAGGATTAGATGTTGATTTCTCGCCGCCGCCGGAAAAACAAAGTCAAAAGCGAAGTCAATCTAACGCCGTTGATTGACGTGATGACGTCTTTGTTGGCCATTTTCATGATTACGGCGCCGTTGTTGACGACGGGCATTCCGTTGAATCTGCCCAGGGGCGACGGCAAACAAATTCAAGGCGAAGATAAAACTTTGGATTTGGGTGTGAATGAAAAAGGCGAGATTTTCGTCGGCGAAGAGCGGGTTGCGCTTTCTGATTTGCTGCCTAAAGTACAGGCAATTATCACGGAAAATCCGAACATAAAAATGATGATCAGCGCGGACAGAAACGCTTCTTACGGTGATGTGATTGAGGTGATGGCTTTGTTGCGAACGGCCGGTTACACGGAAGTCGGATTGAAAACGGATTCCGAAATGATGAAAGCGCCGGCGCCCAAAAAGAAAAGGAAATAAATTGTGGGGGCTTCGTTTTTATATTCGCTTATTTTGCACGCCTTGATTTTTGTTTTGGTGTTTGTGCAGCTGCCGACGTGGATGAGCCCGCCGCGCGAAAAAGCAGAACCCGTTCCGATTATGATTGATTTGAAAAAAGTGGAAATCGCAGATAAAACGAATTTGCCGCCGCAAGTAAAAGCATCTCCGGCACAAGAGCAAAAGGCTGCTCCGAAAGTGAGCCCGCCGAAACCAAAGCCGGCGCCGCCGAAAGCACCACAGCCCAAGTCCGGCCAGCCTGCGCCGAAAGCTGCCGCCGCAGTGGAGAAAAAAACAACAAAACCGGCGCCGAAAGTGAAGTCTAAACCGGTGCCGAGCGCTTTTACCAAAAAGGCGGAAAAACCCGTTGCTCGGCCGGATCGGCCCGAAGAAACATTGGACAGTTTGTTGGCTTCCGTGGAAAAAATGTCAAAGACTTTGCCTGACACGTCGTCTGTGTCCAAAGGAAAAGAGCACACTGCATCTGATGGGATTAAAGGTGGCACGGGCGGTGATTTGTCTCAAAAATTAACGATCAGCGAATTGGATTTTATTTCGACGGCCATTCGGAAAAATTGGAATTTGGATCCGGGAGCCGAGGGCATCGATACGATGATTATTGAAATTCGCATTGCTTTGGATAAATCGGGCAAAGTATACAGCGCCGACATTTTAGATCAAAAACGGTATCAAACGGATAAATCTTTCCGGTCGGTTGCGGAAAGCGCTCGACGCGCTATTTATATTTGTGATGGACAAGGCGCCGATTCGCCGTTTAGAATATTGGCAGCCAAGCGGCCGGAAACTTACGGTCAGTGGAAAGAAATGGTTTTACGGTTTAATCCGATGGACGGCGGCATTTTTTAACGGGAGAGGAAAATGAAAAAGGTCTGGATGGTGTTTATGATGTGTTTGGTGGTTTTAACGGCTCGGGCAGAATTGAAAATTGATATTGCCGGCGCCGGAACCAATCCGATACCGATTGCTATTCCTGTTTTCGCCGGGGATACAGGTGAAGAAATCACAACCATTATTCGAAATGATTTGCAAAATTCCGGTTTGTTCCGATTGGTGGATCCGAACGCCTATATTCAAAAAATAAACGGCGTGAACACGACACCGCGTTTTGCCGATTGGCAGGCAATTAAAGCCGAAGCTTTGGTACAAGGCGAAGTAACGCATCAACCGGACGGTCGGATAAAAGTGGCTTTTCGGTTGTGGGATGTTTTTGCCGGTCAGTCAATGGAAGGGAAAGCTTTGACTTTGGCGGCACAGGACAAACGCCGGTTGGGACATATGGCGGCGGATATGATTTACGGCCGAATTACGGGGGAAACCGGTTATTTTGATTCTAAAATCGTGTATGTGGCCGAAACGGGGCCGCATCAAAAACGAGTGAAACGGTTGGCTATGATGGATCAAGACGGGGCGAATCACCGATACTTAACTAATGGGCGTTCGATGGTGTTGACACCGCGTTTTTCTCCGGATATGCAAAAAATTGCGTATTTATCTTATAAAGGCGGGCGACCCAGTGTTTATTTAATGGATGTCGTTTCGGGTAAAGAAGAGACAATCGGTTATTTTCCGGGAATGACGTTTGCACCGCGTTTTTCTCCGGATAGCCGGTCTTTGTTGATGAGCTTTTCCGAAAAGGGTAATACAGAAATTTATCTGTATGATATCATGTCAGGAGATAAAAAACGGTTAACGCATCATCCGATGATTGATACAAGCCCCAGCTTTTCGCCAGATGGCAATCAGATTGTTTTTAACTCGGACAGAAGTGGGTCACAACAATTATATGTGATGGATAAAAACGGCAAGAATGCTAAACGCATCAGTTTGGGTAAAGGCACTTATGCGACGCCGGTTTGGTCGCCGCGCGGGGATTATATTGCCTTTACGAAAATTCAAGGCGGTGAATTTTATATTGGTCTGATGCGTCCGGATGGCAGTGCTGAACGATTGATTGCTAAAGGTTTTTTAGTCGAAGGACCAACGTGGGCGCCGAACGGTCGGGTGTTGATGTACTTTAAGCAAAATCCGTATTCCTCTTATGGTGAGGGTGGAGAAACAGGGTTATACAGCATTGATGTAACCGGGCGCTATGAACGCAAAATTTCGACTCCCGTTGACGGATCGGATCCGGCGTGGTCCCCGCTTTTGCATTAAAATAAATTGCCGGATTTTAAGTAAAAATTAAGAATTATCGCTTTAAAATTGAGTGCAAGGATTGGATTATAACCATTGACGGGGTACTCTTATGAAAAAAACAACTCTTTTTTTAGCATGCGCTGTGCCGTTGTTGCTGACAGCCTGTTATTCTACAAATGAACCGGAAGAAGTTCGGCTTCAGGCGCGTCGGGATTATCAAGCGCTGCACGGTTGCCAAAATCAAGCGGTTTATCAACATCAATATTTTAAAGAATGTGCGGCTAAAACGGCGGCTGAACAAGCTAAAAATCATAAAACGGTTCGGCTGATGGAAGACAACGAAGGGCGTTCCATCGTGGTTCCGCGCGCGCCGGGTGATGATCAAATGATGGATCCGAACAGGGTTTATCCCGTCGTGGACGTGACAATGACGGAAGTTGTCGTGGAAGAAGGCTGTGCAACACAGGAAGACATGACAATTGATGCCGTTCAGGAAACACAAACCGTTGTTGAGGAACAAACGACCGAAACAACGACGACCGAAACGGTAACTCAAACAACCGAAACAGCGGTAACGGAAAGTCAAGCGTCGGAACAAACGGTTGAGACGCAAACGACCGAAACACAAACAACAACCGTTTCTGATACCCCGGCAGAAACGCAGACCGTGACTAACGTGACCGTTGAAACGCAAGTGACCGAAACAACGGCGCCGCGTGCGGAGTCTGACTTGGAAGCACAAGTCAATGCGCTGTTGGAAAACGGGAATTCTTCGTCGGATCAAAAAGAAGTCTTGCCAACGGAAGAAAAATAAGATACAACAAAATAGTGGATTTTAGTTAAAGGAGTAAACCATGAAAAAAGTATTATTTGCGATGTTTGTTGCCTGCACGCTGTTGAGTGCATGTGCATCTTCCGATGATAAAGCGGCTGCGACGGAAAAAACACGTTCCAACGCGGTTGAACAATTACCGGCTGAAGATAAATAAGGGGTTAAAACATGAAAAAAACGCTCGTTGCTTTGTTGATGGCGTGTGCTTTATTAACGGCATGTGCGTCTTCGGATAAAGGCGGGGATGCCTCTTCGGATGCGTCTCGTTTGAACGAATGGGATTCGGCGGATATCACCAACTTGGATGAAACGCAGTATTCCGAACGTTTCAAAAAAGAAGTTCAACCCGTCATTTATTTTGAATTCAACAGTGTGGCTTTAACGCCGCAGGCAATGGATGTTTTAAATACCCAGGCGGCATGGTTAAAAGAAAACGCAAATGCGATGATTGTCGTCGAAGGTCATTGCGATGAACGGGGAACCCGTGAATACAACTTGGCTTTGGGCGAACGGCGTGCCAATGCGGTAAAGGAATATTTTGCTTTGAAAGGAATCGATTCGAATCGCGTTCGGATTATTTCTTACGGTAAAGAACGTCCGCAAGTGTTGGGTGTCGGCGAAGCGGCTTGGTCGCAAAATCGCAGAGCGGTAACGATTGCCAACTAAAAATTAAAAAAAACTTCAAAAAAGATGCTTTGTCTTTTATACTTCAAAGACAAAGCATTTTTTATGGAGAGTGAGGCATTTGAAATGAAAAAATTATTTTACGTTTTGATGGGATTGTGTTTGGTCGCGCCGGTCGGGGCGCAGGGAATCGTCGATTCGCAAACGCGGGCGCTGATTGACAGAATGGATCGGTTGGAGCGGGATTTAACGCTTGTTCAACGAAAAATTTATAAGTCATCCGATGCATCACAATCCGAAGAAGCTTCTGTGTCGGCCGCATTCCCGCAAGGTTCCGTTGAACATCTTTATGCCAAAATAACGGAACTGGAACAAGTCGTCGCGCATTTGACCGCTCAAGTGGAAGAAGCCAATGCCTCATTGACAGCTTTGGACGGACGTGTCAGTAAATTAAGCCAAGATGTGGATTTTCGTTTGACAGCGTTGGAAAA
>CALXTZ010000053.1 GCA_944391545.1 uncultured Alphaproteobacteria bacterium | reverse complement strand
GTACGCCAGCCGCGCTTTTTCCACATCATTTCCGAACGTTTGACATAAAACATCGGTCTGTTGCCAAAAAGCGTTGCGGCTGTTTTGAGAAGCGCTGACCCGGCATGCGGCCTCTAATTTATCCTGCATCAGCAACGCATTAAAATAAAAAGGCAGATAAGCTTGTTTGTCTTGTGCCGAAGGCAACGCGTCGACCAACCGAACGACCTCTTCAAAGCGACCTAAATCAAACAATCCCTTTATTCTTAATGCCAGCCATAATCCTGAATCCGTTGCCGCCTGCTCCGCATACTCGGTTGAAGACGCCAAAACACGTGCTGTCATTTCATTTAACGCCGGTGATGAACGATCTTGAGTCAAGCGCGTTATTATCTTTTCCATCGGCGCCATCGGATAGCGCCCCCAAGTTTTAAACGAACCGGGATTAAGGCCGACAGAATCGATCGACGGCGCGGGCAATGCTTCTATCTGCGGTGTTTGAGCACAAACGGTTATGCTGGCAGCCACACAGACGACGAAAGTCCAAAATCTAATTTTTAAATGTATCATTCGGGATCGTCTTTTCAATCATCCGCGTCGGCGCCGGAACGTCCCAAAACGCGACGAAGAGGCCGAATACGACAATTGCTGCCAAAATTAACTTTAATCCGATATGTTTTTTTTCTTTTCTCATTTGACTCTTTTCCTAGACTTATATGACAAATGCGGTTATTCTTTAAGCTAAAGATTAATGTCAACAAGAGATGATGTCAATAAAAACAACAATGCGTATAGAATTAACAGAACCCAAAATCATTTTACTGGTCGGTATGATGGGCTGCGGCAAGACCACCCTGGGCAAAGTTTTATCCAGGCGGTTAAACCTGCCTTTTATCGACAGCGACAAAGAAATTGAAAAAGCTTCCGGATGCAGCATTTCGGATTTGTTCGCCACGTACGGTGAAGAAGAATTCCGGCGCGGCGAAGAACGCATCATGGCGCGATTACTCACCGAAAGCAAACCGTGTGTGTTGTCTTCAGGCGGCGGTGCTTTTTTATCTTTAAAAACCCAAGCCATTGCCAAAAAACATGCAATATCCGTTTGGATTCGAGCGGATGTCGATTTATTAAGCCATCGGACGGAAGGGCGCAAACACCGGCCGCTTGTGCCGGCAAAAGACAACAAAAAAGCTATTGAACGGCTGGTCAAGGAATGTTATCCGCTTTATGCCAACGCGGACTTGACTTTGGACACCCATCCGGAGCCTATTTCAAAAACCGTTCAACGCTTGTTAAAATTGTTAACCCAAAACAAAGCTGTTCGAATACAGGAGGAATCATGACAACCTCAATCATCATTTTATGTGTGTGTTTATTTTTATCTTTTTTCTTTTCCGGAACCGAAACAGCCTTCACGGCTTCTTCGGATGCTTTGATGCATGAATTGGAAAAAAAAGGCAACCACCGGGCTTATTTGGTTAAAAAAATCAAACAAAAACCGGATCGCTTTTTAGGAATGATTTTGTTCGGTAACAATGTCGTTAACATTACGGCCACCGCCATTACAACCAGCTTATGCGTTTTGTTTTTCGGCGCCAAATGGGGGGTTGTCATATCGACTTTCGGCGTCAGCTTTGTCGTTTTGATTTTTTGCGAAATCATGCCTAAAACATTTGCCATTCGTAACCCGAATACAATTGCTTTGCTGGTTGCGCCCGTTATTTCATTTTTGACGCTGATTTTATCGCCGATTGTTGTCTTTATGAACACAGTCGTGCTAGGAGCGATGAAAGCGCTCGGTTTATTGCGTCAGGAAAAATTGGGCGATTCGGCCAAAACAGAGTTGCGGGGCGTCATTGATATGCAAAAAAGCGATTCCATTAAATCCGAACGGCTCATGTTAAAAAGCGTTCTGGATTTAAGCGACGTTCATGTGAACGATGTGATGATTCACCGCAGCAAAATGGTCTCCTTGGATGCAACGCAACCGACCCGACAATTAATCACCAAAGCGCTGAATTCGCCTTACACGCGCATTCCGCTTTGGAAAGGCAAAAAAGATAATATCGTCGGGGTGTTGCATGTTAAATCCTTGTTCAGAGCGCTTCAAAATTATACCGAGGATTTGGATGCATTTGACGTTCTGACGGTTGCAACCAAGCCGTGGTTTATTTTGGAAACGACTTCTTTGTTGGCTCAATTGCAGGCTTTTCGCCGCCGGCGCGAACATTTTGCTTTGGTCATTGATGAATACGGCGTTTTGCAAGGCATCATCACATTAGAAGACGTTTTGGAAGAAATTGTCGGCGACATTATGGATGAGACCGATCATCCGACGGAAGCAGCTTTAAAAATAGCGCCGCAACTGGACGGTTCCGTTATTGTGGACGGTTCTTCGCCCATTCGGGATTTAAACAGACACTTCGGATGGGATTTGCCCGATGACAATTTTTCAACCATCGCCGGATTGCTTTTGCATGAAACCGAACGCATTCCCAAAAAAGACGCCGTTTATTCGTTTTACGGTTTCACGTTTAAGGTTTTGGAAAAGAAAGGCAACCGCGTGACAAGCGTTCTGATGACACCGCCGGTTGAAACGGATGAAGATTAAGCGTCTAAAACAAGGCACTGTTGGTGTTTTTCATCAAACAAAACACTGTAAATCGGCGCATCAAATCCGCCGCCGCTGACAAGTGTTGTATAAGCCGGGACGCTTAACACGCCTGTTTTTTGATGAGACGGGAAATTGCGCACGACGCGTTTAAAGCCCATGTACGGATAAGGCCGGACAAACGGGACTGTTCCTCCCCACCAAAAAGCATCTCCCTGCAACTGCAACGAAACATCATGGTTAATTCCGAAATGAACCATCAACAATTCATTATCGCTTGTATAAGCGGCATGTTTTAATTCCGCCATGTAATCGATGTGGCCGTCATGTTCTTGCTGGGCTTTCCGCAAAGCCGTCGTCCACCGCGACATCGCAACGACGCCTTGCGGTAAAATACGCTTGCCCTCATCCGGATCAATGCCGTAAGAAAGCAATGTTTGCTTTAATCCGTGCGCCAGCATCCATTCATAAACATCTGCCGGATTTTTGGCAAACTGAATTTGCATCAACCGATGGAACATTTCTTCCTGCTGACCGCGCAAATAGATCACGTCGTTTTGAGAAACGCCCGGAATAGAAATCAATGCTCGCCGAAACAAAAGTGCTTCATCAATTGTTTTAACGGTGTCCGGTCCCGGCCCCATTAAATTTCCCAAATAAACGACAGCATCTCCGACCTTAAATTCTGTTGCTATTTTCTTATGCAAAAATCTCAGGCGAATTGCATCCCCTGCCGGGGAAGAAATAACCCAGACACGTTTTTTCTCAGGAATAATTGCAAAAATGTCTTTCTGTACTGTCATAAATGGTATTGTAATTCAATTCTTTGAAAAAGAAAGAATTAATTTTTATTTATCTGTAAAAATAAACAGAGTCTTAATAAAAAGAACTATTCACACCAATAGACCCAAAACTCCATAATACAAACACCATCTTCCCAATAATCACAACCACCATTATTTTTTACAGTTTTCCCTTCAGGACAACATTCTTGGAAAGGCAGTTCAGGATCTGGATAATAAAGAGTTCCTCCATCACAACAGAAAAGGTTTTCCATTCCTTGACCAATATTATCGGTTTGACAACAATCAATATATTTTCCTTCTGCATTAGTTATAGGGATACCATTTAATTTAGGACAACAATTTTCTATTATTGTTTGAGCACCCCATGAACAACAGCTAGCAGTATCTCCACTGCGATATCCCCACATATCCTTATCACAACACTGAGGTTCCCAACGTCCTCCACTTCCGCCTGCTGTAATCAGTGTCTGATTGGGAAGACAACACCCAGCACCAGCGGTAGGAGCATTTGCCGCAAGCATCCCAACGGTTCCGTCTAAACAGCATCCACCTCCGATAGTTTCACCAAAATAAAAAGCCTCTCCATTACAACAACTCGTCATTCCGAAAGGACGCCGATATGCCGTCTCTCCTTTTTTACAACATGTATATAAACCTAATCCATCATCAGACTGAGAGCCTTCAACTAAAGTAGCTTGAGGGGTTTCAGAATCTGCGGAACAACACCCATACTGACCATTTGTATACATAAGTGCAACATCACCATAACAACATTGATTTGATGACCCATTCCAAAATGCCTGAGGCGCAATATTATCTCTTCCACACTGACCGCAACAAATGTGTCCTAAATTAGGTTCACTAACAATAATCGGTTGTACAGAGAAAGTATCCCCAGCTTCACAAGATGCACTTGTTTTAGAACCTGAACTTAAGTCTCCACATGAAGCACACCCAGGGTTGATTGTACAGCACAATTCATTCGATATTGTCGTTCCTAACTCTCCTCCAGCATTTAAACAACATGCTTCATCAACGATACATTTTCCTTCCCCATCACACATTGAACAAGGCGTATCAGAACAAATATCTCGACACATCGGACAATTTGTTTCTGCATCAATATATTCTTCTTGACATGCTGAAATATCACATGTTACTTCTGGACAAATATCTTCACATCCTATAATACACCCACATGAATCTGTACCTGTCGATTGTTGCCCCTCTGGACACGAACTAATTATACAAGAACGTAACTCACATTGTCCATCTACACAAACTGAACAACTATTACATGCGGGATTACAACTTGAGCCACTATCGCTTCCGCTTTCCGAACCACTTCCTGAACTACTGTCTCCTCCGGAACCTGTGTCCCCTGAGCTAGTGCCACCACCGGTACCTGTCCCATTACATATTGTCCCATCACTGCCAAAACAGAACCGCATCGCTAAACCATCACTATTCCCGCATATATCACTGTCCCCTTGAAAAACGGAATTATTCACTACTATCTGGTCTATGTCCGTCGGCTCCATCTTTAAGATGAGTTCACATACGCGATAGCTGACCCCAGTCGCCTCTACATAATATGAACTGCCACTATCCTTCTTCGTCGACATGGGATAGTATACTCCTTGACGACCACTATTCTGTCCTAAACCGGGAAATAAAAACTCATACCCTGAAGGCTTACTATAATAGTTCTCATCTATCATCGGAACATTCGTACCGCGCAGCATCACATCGTATATCGTCTCGTTCGCTCGATGCTTGTTCATCGCATAGGTAAACCCAACTAACGCTGTTATGCTTAATACACCTATAATTGCAAGTACGCCTAACATCTCTAGCATACTACGACCATGCTGCTTGGCATGATTTTTAATCATATTACATTCCTCCCTTTGAGTATAAATCTAAGTAATTTCTTGTTAGTTTACCTCCAACTCCCCAGATTTTGTCAAGAGAAAAATGCTCTGAAAAAAAACATAAAAGAACCGCCCTGTTTAGGGCGGTTCTTTTTACTTAAAAAATGATTTACTCACCATCTAAAATATTTTTTAACTTAGAGGATGCTTCATCAATTCCGATATTTTCACAGGCCGCATATTCATGCGCCAATCGGTCAAACGCTTGTTCAAAAACCTGACGTTCGCTGTAAGACTGTTCGCCTTTATCCGCCGGTTTATGCAAATCACGCACCACTTCGGCAATCAGACACGGATCGCCGGAATTAATTTTGGCGTCATATTCCTGACTGCGACGGCTCCACATTGTTTTTTTGACTTTCGGTTTACCTTTTAAATTTTCCAAAGCCGTGTTCATAATATCTTTTGACGACAACGGACGCAACCCAGTTTTTCCCATTTGCGTCATAGGAATTCGCATTGTCATACGATCTTTATCAAAACTGACTGCTATTAAGTCGAGTGTTTGTCCCCCGACTTCATCCTGAGTAATATCTAAGACTTTACCAACACCATGGGTCGGATAAACAACAAAATCACCTGGATTAAAACGATATTCTTTTGACATTTAACCTTCTCTTTTCTTAACTTTGGACTTCATCATAGCACAAAAAATCAGATTTGTGAAGACAAAAAAACCGGTACTTTAGGTCAGTACCGGTTTTAACACTTATTTCGTGGCGACAGGCCATTCTTTTGCTTTTTCAGCATTGAAAGCAACCCATTTGGCATCCGCTTCGCTGTCATTGCAGATAGCGCCTTGCGGGCATTCGCCGATGCAAATACCGCAGTCAATGCACGTATTCGGATCAACGACGACTTGTGTGTCTCCTTCATGGAACGCATCCACCGGGCAGACTTCTACACAGCTTTTGCACAAGATGCAAGAATCATTTACTACTGAAGGCATATTTTTACTCCTTTTCAAAAAATTGAACGCCTCTTTATAAACTCTTTTTGCTTAAAAGACAAGTTCATTTTAAAATAATCTTGATTTTTTTAACCGTCCCCTCCATATAATCGTATACAAACGGCTATTTTAACTGAAAGGACAATTGATGAGCGAAGAAAAGTTATCATTCCAGGCGGATGTCAGCAAAGTTTTAGACATTGTCGTGAATTCTTTATATTCTCACAACGAAATCTTTTTAAGAGAATTGATTTCCAATGCTGCCGACGCTTGCGATAAATTGCGGTATGCGGCACTGACGCATCCGGGTCTGGCCAAAGGCAGATCTTTTCAAATTGACTTAATTCCGAATAAAGAAAAGCACGAATTAACCGTTCAAGACAACGGCATCGGCATGGATAAAGAAGATCTCATTCATCATTTGGGAACGATTGCCCATTCCGGATCGGCCGAATTTATTCGGAATTTAACCGGAGATTCTCAAAAAGATATCAACTTAATCGGCCAATTCGGTGTCGGTTTTTATTCGGCCTTTATGGTTGCCGACCATGTGACGGTCCTGACCAAAAAAGCCGGAGACGATCACGGATGGCGTTGGGAATCAAACGGCAAAGGGACGTTTACGTTAAATGAAGATGATAAAGCCCCCGATGGGACGGCCGTTATCCTGCATCTTAAAAAAGGATTTGAAGAATACACGGATCCGATTCGATTGCGTACAATTATCCGGCAGTACTCCGATCACATTTCTATTCCGATTGTGTTGGATGTCAAAAGCTCAAAAGAAACCATTAACACAGCATCTGCTTTATGGATGCGCCCGAAAGCTGATATTACCGAAGAACAATATCGAGACTTTTACAGACATTTAACACACGTTTTTGATGATCCGTGGATGACAGTTCATTATAAAGCGGAAGGCGTTATCGAATACACCGGATTGCTGTTCATTCCGGGCGCACCGCCTGTGAACTTGTTCCAACCGGATCAAAAAGAAACGTTGAATCTCTATGTCAACAAAGTCTTTATTTCCAACGAAGTCGAAGAATTGTTGCCTCACTTTTTGCGCTTTGTCCGCGGCGTGATTGACACGACCGAACTGCCGTTGAACGTCAGCCGGGAAATGCTGCAACACACGCCCGTTTTAACGAAAATCAAAAAAGGGATTGTCAAACGGTTGTTGACAGAACTTAAAAAGCGCGCTCAAGATGCCAAAGATTATGAAACGTTTTGGAACAATTTCGGCATCGTGTTCAAAGAAGGCTTGTACGAAGATCGCGAGCATGAAAAAGAAATTGCCGAATTGTGTCGGTTTCATTCGACCCAAAGTAATGAATTGGTCAGTTTTGCCGAATATGTTGCTCGCATGCCGAAAGAACAGAAAAACATTTATTATCTGACCGGCGATGATTTATCTGTATTGCGCAACAACCCGCAATTGGAAGGATTTACGGCCAGAGGCATTGAAGTTTTGCTTTTAACGGATCCGATAGACGAATTCTGGCCGCAGGTTTACATGAATTATGACGGCAAACCGATTAAATCCGTGACTCACCCGGATATGGATATTCATGATATTAAAATCATTGAAGAGACGTCCGGAGAACCGATGGACGCGTCCTTGCAAAAAGTCTTGATCGAGAAAGTAAAAGAACTCCTTAAAGGAGAAATCACCGACGTAACGGTAACCGATCGCCTTCATAAAAGCCCGGTTGCTTTGGTGGCCGGTGCGGGGCAAATGAGCATTCATTTGGAAAGGTTAATGAAAATGCACGGTCAACCGCAAGCTTTTGCCAGCCATCGCATTTTAGAATTGAATCCGCGTCATCCGGTGATCAAAAAATTGGCGCAAGCCGTTTTTGATAAAAAAGAACCGGCAAAGGTGGAAGATGCCGTTTGGGTTTTATACGATCAGGCACGGTCGATTGAGGGGGAACCTTTAAAAGATCCGGCCGGTTTTGCGCGACGGATCAATGCCTTTTTGGAAAACGGATTATAAAAATCATCCCCTGCCCGAAGCGGGGGATTTTTATTGACATTAAACAGGGAGTGTGGTAAAAATATTTCCAAAGAACAGGGAGAAGAAAATGTTATTTACAAAGCGTTCAACGATTACCCCCCCCCCCCCATATCGAGAATAACGGCCGTTCTGCGGCATTTTTCAAACAATTTAAATTAACAAATCGATTCAGAAAAAAAGCGCCCCGATTCCCTGCATCCCGCGGGGCGACCCCTGTTAAAATATGGAAAACCGTCG
Organism: uncultured Alphaproteobacteria bacterium; assembly: GCA_944391545.1. Classification (GTDB taxonomy): domain Bacteria; phylum Pseudomonadota; class Alphaproteobacteria; order CAAHEQ01; family UBA3637; genus CALXXA01. The sequence continues at coordinate 496 of CALXTZ010000053.1, read as the reverse complement.
TGCCGAAAAAGTTCGGGCGCGCGGCGCGGCCAGAGACTGAACACAATATCAGCGGAGGGCACCCCCGCGCCCTCTCGCCCCGCCGATGGGAAATGCCATCCGGAATGTATCTCCAAGCTGGCCGAACCCTTTTGGAGATGCTGGCTGTTTTGGCGATTGTCGGCGTGTTAAGTATCGCCGGACTGGCCGGATTTACATACGCCATGAACAAAATCAGAGCCAATGATACCATGCGCGATGTCAACTTGTGGGCTTTGCGCGCTACAGAAACAGAACAAACTTATCAAACCGGTCAAACCATTCCAACCGATGACATCGGATATAAATCAACGCACGGATATGACATCGCTGCCGTCGCTGCCGGAAACAACCTCTTCGCCGTCGAACTCTTCGGCCTTTCCGATAAAGTTTGTAGGCTTTTGTTGGAAATGGCTGCCTCTTCTTATGTCGTCGAAGCAACTCATGACGGCATGGGTAACGGCGTGCAGTTCGATGG
>CALXTZ010000052.1 GCA_944391545.1 uncultured Alphaproteobacteria bacterium | reverse complement strand
GTTCGCCGCCGTCTTGAAAATCGGACACACGTTCAATCGACAGGTTTCGTAAAATCGTAATTTGCGTATCGGCAGCCGGTGCCGTATCAAAAACGATGCTTCCGCCTGTTGATGAGCCGGCCCCCGTCACGGTATAGCCGTCTTCAAGCAATGTTTCATTCAAATACACTTCAATATCACTGTCTTCGAAAATGCCGAAAGCATAAGGAAAGACGGTCTGTGTGCCGTCTCCGATGTATTGAACACGGGGACGGACATTTTTAATTTGTATATGTTCTGTCACTTTTCCTCCTTTATATGCATATAAAAAAAGGCCTCTGCCAACAGCAGAAGCCTATGTTCCGAAGATACACTTATCCCGGATACATGTTTATCCTTTTAGCATAAAAAACAAAAAATGTCAAGGAATTTATTCCTAAAAAAGGAATTCTTATTTCTTTTCTTCCAACAAATCAATGACCGGTACATTCAAAGCCCAAGAAATTCGTTGTAAACTTAATAACGTTATGTTCTTTTCCGACCGTTCGACCATACCGATATAAGTCCGATGCAAATCTGCCTTTTCAGCAAGAGCCTCTTGAGACAAATGCATCCGCCGACGATGCGCACGAATATTTTTCGCAACAACATCAAGTAAGTATCTGTTATCTATCTTTTTCATACCGTGTATATTAATGAACTACCGGATTTAAAACCACATACTATAATAGGCATTTTTATAGAATTTTCTATTTTTTACACCCAATTAATTGTTAATTTTGTCCGATTTCTCCTCTTTTTTTTGAATGAAAAAAATAAAAGAAGAATGTCTTTCTGTCGATTCGTTTTATCCTCTGTCAGAGGTAGACCGTTTTTGATTAAAAGCCGTTATATACCAATCAATCGTTTTCGTAATTCCTGTGTCAAAAGTTTCTTCAGCTTTCCATCCCAATTCATTCTCCAACTTTGTGGCATCAATCGCATATCGCTTATCATGCCCGGGGCGATCCGCCACAAATGTGATTAAATCTTGATACCGCCCCTTTTTCCGCGGGCGCACTTGATTTAAATACGTACAAATCGCATCGACGATTTGCAAATTATTCTTTTCGTTATAACCACCGACATTGTAGGTTTCCCCTGTTTGCCCCTGGTGATAAATCAAATCAATCGCGCGACAATGATCCAAAACATACAACCAATCCCGCACGTTTTTCCCGTCTCCGTAAACGGGAATAGCTTCTTCGGCCAAACATTTGCGGATAATCGTCGGAATTAACTTTTCGGCATGCTGTTTCGGGCCGTAGTTGTTGGAACAATTCGAAGTCGTTACATTCATGCCGTACGTATGATGATAAGCCCGCACCAAAAAATCGGAAGACGCTTTTGATGCCGAATACGGCGAATTAGGCGCATATGCCGTTGTTTCGGTAAAATAACCCGTTTCGCCCAAAGTCCCGTAAACTTCATCCGTCGAAATATGATGGAAACGGCATGTTTCATATCCGGCTTTCGATTGGTTCGGCGCCGTCATCCAATGGCGGCGAGCCGCTTCCAGCAAATGAAATGTTCCGACAATATTTGTTTCTACAAATGCTTTCGGCCCTTTAATCGAATTATCCACATGGCTTTCGGCCGCGAAATGAATGACGCCTTGAATGTCGAATTTTTCAAAGACCTGCTCGACTTCCCGTTCCTGAACAAGGTCTCCCTGCACAAAGGTGTAATTCGGCCAATCGGCACATTCTTTTAAATGATTTAAATCGGCCGCATAAGTCAATTTATCAAAGTTAACGATCAAAGTATCCGGATATTTCCGAGCAAAATAAGGTATGAAATTTGAACCGATAAAACCGGCGCCTCCGGTTACAAGAATACTTTTCATCAATCTGTCCTTTAAAATTCAGCTTTAACGTATTTCAGATATTCCTTATAAGGAACACCGTCTTTAATCTCATCAATTAACTTTTGGAATTGAGCCGCATCAATAAAGCCCCGTCTGTACGCAATTTCTTCGATACAGGCAATTTTCAGTCCTTGCCGCTCTTCAATAATCCCCACATAATTGGATGCCTCCAACAAAGAACCGGGCGTTCCGGTATCAAGCCAAGCCGTTCCGCGGCGTAAAACCACGGCTTTCAACCTGTCTTCATCCAAATAAAGGCGATTCAAATCCGTAATTTCCAACTCGCCGCGAGCGGAAGGCTTCAATGCGCGCGCTTTGGCAACAACATCGGCATGATAAAAATAAAGCCCGACAACGGCGTAACTGGATTTCGGCTTTGATGGTTTTTCCTCCAAAGACAAAACCTTGCCCGTTTTATCAAATTCAACAATGCCGAACCGTTCCGGATCCGATACATGATAACCGAAAACAACGGCGCCGGGATTATCTTTGACTTGTGCTGCCACGTCCGCAAACTGTCCGCCCATGTAAAAAATATTATCGCCCAAAATCAGGCAAACATCCTCATCCCCGATAAAATCAGCCCCCAATGTAAAAGCTTCGGCAATGCCTTTGGGTTCCTGTTGAACCTTATATTCTATGTTCAAGCCGAATCGCGCACCGTCCCCGAAAAAATGCTTCAAGTGCGGTGTATCATGAGGCGTCGAAATAATGAGTATATCCCGTATCCCGAACAGCATCAAAGTCGACAGCGGATAATAAATCATCGGCTTGTCATAAACCGGCAATAACTGCTTACAGCACGTCAGCGTCAACGGATACAACCGAGACCCGGAACCGCCGGCCAAAATGATCCCTTTCATGGTTTTCCTTTAAATGACTTTCGTATATGCCCATAACTTATAAAACTTTTTGTGAAAAAGCAATTGAAAATTCATCTTTTAGGTGAAAAATTATATTATTTTATCGCCAAATAGTATACTATAGTTATCATTTACGGAAAAGATTGCGTTTTTTCAAAATGATCATTATGCTAAAAGAAAAGGAGACACGCGATGAACCCGGAAACAGAAAAACGTTTAATGGCCGTTGAAATGGCTTTGGCACACCATGAACAGCTGATTGATGACTTGAATGAGGAATTGATTCGACAAGGCAAAGTCATTGATCACTTAATATTGGAAAACAAAATGCTGACAGAGGCGTTAAAAGAAAGCAACATCAAACCGCAATCGGAAGAAACGCCACCGCCGCATTATTAATTTCTTGAAAATTGTATTATTCAATAACGCCGCAAGCTATTCTGCCCCCGCCGCCGCCCAAAGGTTCCGGCGTGTCTTGATAATTATCGCCGCCGGCATGAATAATGACGGCACGGCCTTTAAAATCTGATGCCTGCACGCCGGTCAGTTGATACGTTGCTTGAACGGTTCCGTCCGACGCTGCGAATAAAGCCGGCAAATCGCCTTGATGCCCGTCAGCGCCGGGGCCGGCATGTCGGCCTGTTTGATGCGGATCATAGTGACCGCCTGCCGCACCGCCCAAAACGGTTTTGCCGTCAACAACCGTTGAACCGCAGTTCCCGTTTTCATGAATATGAATTCCATGTTCACCGGGTTCCAATCCTTTCAATTTTTCGTCTACGCGCAAACCTTGCGCTGTATCGGTAAAAGTGATTGTTCCGATAACGGCGCCGGTTCCTTCGGGCGTTAAGCGATAAACCGTTGCCTGTGTCGTTTCCGCCTTTGCGGACGTATAAAGAACCGCGCCGGCCAATAAGATAAACAGATAGCCTTTTTTCATGATTTCCCTCCCTTTGTAACAGGTGGGATTCTTTTTATGAAAAATCAAGCGATTTCTTTCCATTGACACCGGACAGAGGCCAAAATCGTATCGCCTTTTGTTAAATCATGACACGTTTCCAAACCGTTTATTTGAGTCGAAACCGTCACGACGTCTCCCAACAACGCCGGCTTTTTAAAGGCGACTTCCAATTGCGAAAGCTGATGTGTTTGCAAAAAGGTCTCCGGCAAAGAATCCATCGCCCACACTGAATAATACGCATTATTAACATGCTTGTTAAAATCAATATGGTCATGTAAAACGGGAATTTGAAGAGTCATATCAGCGCGCGTCACCGGTGCCCATTTCGGAAAAGTCGTTTCAACCGCCCGCTCATCAATGACTTCGTAGTCCGGCAAATGTTTTTTCACAGGAACGGGACGCTTTTTTTCAATATCGACCACAACCCATTGGCTGGAGGCCTTTATCAGCTCGGTCCCCGTCTCATCCGTCATTTGAAAGTCTCTGATACCGGAAACGGCTGTTGTTCCGGACGGCCAGGTCGATAAAACAACCTGTTCCCGCCACATCGGTATGCGGTGTATTTGGATATGATAGTTCGCGCCGACCCACCCGATTTTGTGGTGTTCACAAAACGTATACCCGACCCCCATTTCCTCGGCATGCATATCGGCGACATCTTGGAAAAAATTAAACAAAGTCATCAAGCGCAAATGAAAAGACGCATCACATTCATAACTTTTAAGCTGATACGATTGACTATACTTTTGCATAAGAACCTCCTACACAAAAGCCACTTTATCACACTTATTTTGAAATGCAAGCTTCACGAGCGATTTAAAATACGTTGGGCAAAAATAGCATTGCGGACAACTTGATGCATTGGGTTGTACAAAACTCGAACCATTTGGGGTGCTTTTTGAATTAAGCATCGTTTGAAATGCATTTCCGTTACGTTGTCACAATCCAAAGATTGAGGCCGTTTTTCCGTGTCTAACGCTTCGATTTGAATGCGCGTTTGTTCATCAACCGTCGCATTGATGCCGGGTGCTTTGGTTTTAATTTGAGCCACACCCGCTATTGATAATTGGCGACAGCCGACCGGAATAACCATACCGTCTGCCCACCGGCAATATCCGGTGCTGCCCTGCGGAGTCGCAACGATAACGCTGTTACACCAAACTTCATCGCGATAGACAACGTCGTTCAACGTAATTCGAATATGAGCCGTTTGAGACGTTTCACACCGTGTTGCCACATCATTTAGGCAAATATGATGAAAAGGATGTTTTTTGACGTCCACGCCGGAACAATCCAGCGCCGGGAAAGGCACAACGGCAGCGTGATAAATTTCCGAAATCAAGTCAGTCGGCTCGCTGTTAAGCAAATACCCTTCCCCGCCGCGATCAATCCCGTAAACGGGAATATCAAACGGATAGGCCATTTTCATCGCATCCAGCATTGTCCCATCTCCACCCAAAGCAACAATAACATCAGCTTTTTCCAAAGGTTCCTGTCCATAACGCCGCGCGTAATCCGGCAAGTCCTTTTTGCCCTTTTCATTGCCGGCATAAAAGTGGATATGATGCACATAGTGATGGAAAAGAGGGGCTTCCTTTGTATAAGCAAAGGTCGTTTCCGGAACTTCATGAAATGGAACGGATGGTGTCATTTTCTCCTCTTTTTATATGAAAAAAGTGTATCACAATCCTAAATGGTTTGTCAATAAGTTTGTCAATTCTTCGAATCGTTTTGCTTGAAATTTAAAATAAACTGGTTTATAGATGTATTCAAAAGGAGACTCAAATGGGACTATTTTTATTATCATGCGCCGCATTGATTGCCGGCTATTTTGTTTACGGAGCTTTCATTGAAAAAGTCTTTAAAATCAATCCATCCAAAAGGACGCCGGCTGTTTTATATGCGGACGGCGTTGATTATGTGCCGTTACCGACATACAAAATTTTCCTTATTCAATTTTTGAATATCGCGGGTTTAGGCCCTGTTTTCGGCGCGATTTTAGGGGCTTTATACGGGCCGGTCTGCCTGTTGTGGATTGTGTTGGGATCTGTTTTCGCGGGCGCCGTTCATGATTACCTGTCCGGCATGTTGTCTTTGCGTTACAAAGGCCAATCCGTCACTTTTTTAATGGAAAAGTTTTTCGGCGCACGGTTCAGAGGCTTTTTCCTGATTTTCTTGGTTTTCTTTTTGATTTTAGTCGGGGCTGTTTTTGCCATGAGCCCCGCTCAAATGCTGGCCAATGAAACGCCGCCCTCCTTTTTGTTTTGGATTTGCGTGATTTTCGGCTATTACTTTTTGGCAACGTTGTTACCGATTGATAAAATCATCGGTCGGTTTTATCCGTATTTTGCTTTGTTACTTTTAGGCGTGACCGTCGGCCTGATTGCCGTGTTATTTACACGCGGCATGCCATTTTATCCGGATTTAACAATATCGAATCAGCATCCGGCCGGGTTGCCGATTTTTCCGTTGATGTTCGTCACAATTGCCTGCGGCGCTTTAAGTGGCTTTCACGCAACACAATCGCCAATGATGGCCAGATGCTTAACCAATGAAAAATACGGGCGCCCCGTTTTTTACGGCGCCATGATTACCGAAGGCATTATTGCGTTGATGTGGGCAACGCTTGGTATGTCGTTTTACCAAGGTTCTGCGCATTTATACGAAGCTGTTCAAACCGGCGGCCCTATTTTTGTGGTTTCCGCCATTGCCAAAGACTTTTTAGGATCCGTCGGCGGTTTTTTGACGGTTTTATCCGTCGTGATTTTATCGATTACATCTGGAGACACTGCTTTTCGGTCGGCACGCTTGAATTTAGCCGATGTTTTGCATTTACCGCAAAAAGAAGTCCGAAATCGGCTTTTGTTAAGCGCAATCGTTTTATTAGGCGGAATCGGGCTGTGTTTCATTCCGTTAATGAGCATTTGGACATATTTCGGGTGGGCAAATCAATTGTTGGCAACGTCGACTTTATGGATTTGTACACTGTACTTGCGACGTCGACATACGCTTTATATCTTGACACTTTTACCCGCGCTGTTCATGACGTCCGTTTGCGCAACGTACATTGCCTATGAAAAAATCGGCTTTCATTTGCCGTTAGAGGTGGCACAAGGCATCGGCATCGGAACAAGCCTGCTATTTCTTTTGATTTTCGTCTGGAAACGGCCTGTTTCAAAACAATTAGCTCAAGCTGAATAAAAAGCCGACCAACACAAACAGCATCATTAAAAAGCCGCCGATAACCAAGGGCGGGTTGGCTTTTGTTTTTTCCCGTAACAGCCAGTTGGCGCCGAACACAGCCAAATAGCTCACCAAAAAAGCCGCGCTCGAAAAATTAACAATGGCCGAAAAATCAAAAGCCGCCGTCGCCCACGCCGTCACACCGATTGTCAGCAAATTGCCCCAACTGCCCTTCCCCAGAAACGGCCGTTCATAAAAGCGCGGTAAAACACCATCCTGGGCTAAAGCTTGTGAAATCCGGAAAATGCTGAAAAAGGTTGCGCTGATGCCGGTCATGAAAGCAATAATCGCGGCGCCGTAAATCAAAACATAGCCGGCTTTTCCTAAAATCTGTTCGGCGACAAGAGCCACCGCCGTATTCGCATTTTTCAACAACGAAGCCATCGGCATGTTCGCCAACACGACAAATGCCAGGCTGATGTAAAGCAAAATAACAATCGTTAACGTCCAATAAATCGCCCGCGCAATTGTCAGTTTCGGATTTTTCACATCTGCCGCCGCATTCGTAATCACGCCAAAGCCGGCATAGGCAAAAAAAGTAATCCCGACGCTGGTCATAAATTGTTTAAACGAAACAGGCAGATGATGAACGGGATAAGAGGCTCCGTGCGATACAAAGCCGTAAAAAGCCGCCGCAATCAACAACACCAATATACCTAATTTAACGGCAACCAGAACGGTTTCCGTTTTACCGACGTCTCCGGAGCTTAACATATTCAAAAACCCCAGCGCCACAATTAAAACAACTGCAAAGCTATTGATAAACAAAGCCCCTTGAATATCTTTGGGCAGCAGGTCGTTGATGTAAATCCCGAACGATTTTGCCATCATGCAAACAGACACCGCCGAAGCTAACCAATAAATAATCGTCAACGTACCGGACATCCACTTTTTCGGATAAGCAATATGAAAATAATCCGTCAGGCCGCCCGAACCCGGATAAGCACCAGCCAGTTTTGCATAGGAATAGCCGCACAGCATGGCAATCACGCCGCCGATGGCAAAAGACAGGTAAGTCCATTCTCCGGCGTAGACAATCACCTGCCCCAACAATGCGAAAATACCGGCTCCGACAATGGATCCGATGCCCAAAGCCACAACGCTTAACAAATCCAATCCGTATTTTTTAAATGACATGGTTTTCTCCTCTCCTTTTCTTTAAATAAGATGTTTTTTCAAAATTGCCACCTTTTTTTATTTGCCCTTGTCTCTTGCTTTTTGAAAAAAGGATTGATATGTTACGAAAAGGGAGAAAAAATGAAGCAGCCAATTGTCGTCGGAATCGGAGAATTATTGTGGGATTTATTGCCCTCCGGAAAACGCGCCGGCGGAGCACCGATTAATTTTGTGTATCATGCCGCACAGCTCGGTGCAACGAGCTACGCCATCAGTGCCGTCGGCAAAGACGCTCTCGGTGCCGAAATCATTCAAGAATTGAAAACCAACCGCATTCATCCTGTTTTAAGCACGGTTGATTATCCGACCGGGACGGTTCCCGTTGTTTTAAAAGACGGCTTGCCCGCCTATACGATTGTCGAGGATGTTGCGTGGGATCATCTGCCTTTTAATGAAAAAGCCGTTGACATTCTGCGCCGAGCGGATGCCGTTTGCTACGGAACGTTGGCTTTGCGCCATCCCGATACGCGCGCAACGATTTTCCGATTGTTGTCAGAGGTTCGCTCAACAGCGCTTTTCTTTTTTGACATCAATTTGCGCGAAACGTATTATTCCAAAGAATTGATTGAACGCCTTTTGCAGCCGGCAACCGTCTTTAAATTAAATGATGACGAAATAAAAGTCATGCGCCGTTTGTTTGCGCTGGCCGGAACGGATGATGATATTTGTCAAAAGCTTTTGGATAAATATCATTTGGATTATTTAATCTTTACGGCCGGTGAAAAATACAGCGTTGTCTATACACCCGCAGAAAAGTCGTTCATCGAAACGCCGGTTGTTTCCACCGTTGACACCGTCGGCGCCGGAGACGCTTTCTCGGGGGCTTTTGTCTATTCTCTGTTAACGGGCAAGTCTTTGCGACAAGCTCATGAAAAAGCGGTAGCCGTTTCCGCATATGTGTGTACGCAATCCGACACATGGCAGCCATATAAGGAC
>CALXTZ010000051.1 GCA_944391545.1 uncultured Alphaproteobacteria bacterium | reverse complement strand
GATTTCGAAGACACGGTGTTAGACCCCTCTTTAACGCAAAATATGCCCGATCCTTTGTTGTTTGTGAACACCGTCCGGCTCGGAACGCCGCTGAACGGCCAAGCGCGGTTGGTTCTGGAAACCGCCGGCCCGGTTGATTTCAAAGACGGTTTTTTCCTGACACCGGTTCAAGAAGGCGACACGTGGCGTTATGTGGTCGATATTACCAGCGACGGAACAACCGCTGCCGACAACAAAACGGTCCTGTTGCCCATTTCGCCGGCGCCCGCGTCGACACCTGCTTATAAAACAAAAGTCCAAAAACCGCTGGTGGTGTTGGATCCGGGTCACGGCGGCGCTGATCCGGGTGCCATCAGTTATTCCGGAAAATATGAAAAGAATTTAACGCTTCAAATGGCCAAGGAAGTCAAAAAAGAAATTGAAAAAACGGGCCGTTATCGTGTCAAATTGACCCGAGAAACCGATAAAGCTTTAACTTTGCGCGGCCGGATTGCGTTTGCGCATCAAAACGAAGCGGATTTATTTATTTCCATTCATGCCGACAGCGCCAAAAACAAAAAAGCCAAAGGATTATCCGTCTACACGATTTCGGAACGGGCTTCGGACAAAGAAGCGCAATTGTTGGCCGAGCGCGAAAACAAAGCCGACATCATCCTGGGCATGGATTTAAGCAACGAAGCGCCTGAAGTCAGCAACATTTTAATTGATTTAGCCAAACGCGACACAATGGATAAATCGTCTCATTACGCAAACATCTTGGTTAAAAAAATGGGACGACGCGTGGAATTGGTGAAAAACGCGCACCGATTTGCCGGCTTTGTCGTGTTAAAATCGCCGAACATTCCGTCGGTTTTAATTGAAATCGGTTATTTGTCCAACCGGGAAGAAGAACGCAATTTAAGAAAACCGGCTTATCGAGCCAAATTGGCAACGTCCATTGTCGAAGCCATCGACGATTATTTCGACACGATTTATGAATGACGAGCATCATGACTCCCATACTTCTTTATCGAATCAGCCTTTTATATTTACTCCTGCCGGTTATTATTTTTTTTGCGGGTTGGCTTCATCCAATGTTCAGCTTTCCCTTTTTCGGGCTGTGTGTATACGTTAGCTATTACCAACGATATAAATCGGACAAGACTCGGAAAATCCCCTATAAAATTCTTTGGATAAGTATCGGAGTTGCCCTTATTTGGTGTTATTTGGGCGGTTTAAGCGGTCTTTATTACCAAAGTGCTGATTATCATTTCCGAAATGCCGTTTTACGCGACTTAATATATCATTCTTGGCCGGTTTATTTCAAAACCTTTGACGCTGCCATGGTCTACTACTTCGGCCACTGGATGTTTGCTGCACTTATCGGGAAAGCAGCTTTATCGGTCGGATTATCCGATACAACTGTTTGGCTTTTGGCAAATATAACCCTTTATTTATGGAGTGCTGCAGGAGTTGCTTTAATCATTGCCCATTTGTATGTGTATTGGCAACCGTCTCGAATAAAATCGTTCATCGGTTTGATTTTGTTGTTTATTTTTTTCAGCGGTATGGATGTTATCGGTACATTTTATTTAAAGGTTCTGTCGGAACACATTGAATGGTGGGCTTCTTTTCTCCAATACAGTTCTTTAACGACCTGTTTATTTTGGGTTTTTAATCAAACCATCGCACCTTGGTTGATCATCATGATGCTTATTACCCAAAAACGGATTCAGGATATGGCCCTTTTGGGCGTTTTATGTTTTTTCTATGCGCCGTTGCCGGCTGTCGGTTTATTGCCTTTTTTACTTTTATGGAGCGTTCAGGCTTTACTCAGGCAAAAGCATTTTTTCCTCTTTTTGAAACAAGCGCTCTCCCCACAAAACATAGGAGCAGCCTGTTTCTGTTTGCCTTTGTTTTATTTGTTTTTATCTGTCAACCAAACGATTCGCGAAGAACAAAATGCATTACGATGGGCATTAACGTACGATGGCATGTTTAAAACATACGCCATTTTTTTGTTCTTGGAAGGCGGCTTTTTAATCTTGTTATTAATGAAATCATTTTATCGTAATCCGACTTTTTATGTTACCGCAATTTCCTTTGTTTTGATCCCATTACTGCGTATCGGAACAGCCAGCAATGACTTTGCGATGCGGGTTTCCATTCCGACGTTGTTTCTTTTAATGTTATTTACCGGAAAAGCATTAACAACCCGGACGCTTCCGAAAATACGTAAAACAGCCGTTTTAATCTGTCTTCTTGTCGGTTCCGTTACACCCGCAATTGAATTCGGCCGCGGTTTTTATCATGTATATCAAGAAAAACGCCTTATTTTACCGGCAGACGACATCCGCTCATTCGAAACATACCGAGGACAAGCCGTTTATAAAAACTTTTTTGTTTTAAACCCTGGTCAAACACTGTTTTTTTCCACATTTACACGAATAAAACCGCCGCAACGTAAATAACATACAAGGTACAACAAAAAAACAACGTCTTATCATATAACAAAGCTTCCGTCGGATCTTCGTGAAACTCGGAAGAATTTAACAAGGTCAAATACCGAATAAAACCCGCGACAACAAAAATCGTACTGAAAACCAACCCGATTGAATGCAGTCGTTGAACGGAAACAATCGTATAACCGATGTATTCAACGACTGTCAAAATCGCCATCAGATACAGCAAAAAACTTAACCTCTTTCGCGTATAAAACATAAGAACAGGCCGTGTATCCGTTGCTTTTTCATCCATCCGGATAAGTTCTGCCTGACGTTTTGAAAAGCCTAAAAACAAAGAAAGCGTTAATGTAATTAATAAGATAAAGCCTGAAACCGGTACATGAATGATGAGTGCTCCGAACCATACACGCATAAGAAATCCGACGGAAATCGTAGCAACATCAACAATCGGGATATGTTTCAAAAAAAGCGAATAAAAAAGCATTAAACAGAAATAACCGACTAACACTGTCATCGCCGCAGAGTTATTTAATACAACCATCCCGCAGACGGAAAAAACACATAAAAGAGCCTCAATTATCCACGCTGTTGCAATCGTTATTTTACCGCTGGGCAACGGTCGAAATTTCTTAACGGGATGCTTTCTATCTTTTTTGATATCAATGATATCATTTAAAACATAAACTGCCGACGAAACACAACAAAAAACGCCAAACCCCAACAATACTGAAGAAGAAAGTACCCCCCCCCCCCCGAAGAGATCGTCAATCCACTTTTGAGAAAACAACAATGGCACTAAAACAAATATATTTTTAATCCACTGTTTGACGCGTAAGAAAGAAAGTAATTGCAACATTTTAAAAAAAGGGCCGTTTGAAACAGCCCCCTTTCCAGGATATCATGAAAAATTAATCTTCAAAGGCATAGAGATTATCAAACCGAGCCGCAAACATGACATCTTTGACTTTGCCGGTTGCCGCTTTGATTACCAAAGTCATATCTTTGGCAGATGCTTCATCGCTCGCAATCACGAACATGCCGAGCGCCGCACTGTCAATAAAATCGCACTTCGACAAGTTAAATGTCATTTTTTTGTCTTTAGAGCTTTTAATCAAAGAAACAACCTCGAAAAAACGGTCATGATCGCGAAACGTAAAAGACCCTTCGATCGCAATTTCTTGTCCTGTCGGTGTTTCGTTAATTTTGTATTCCATGTTAATTCTCCCAATCTCTTCTTATAAGATAAGTCTTTTTTGCCCGTCTCGTCAACCTATTTTTTTTCATAAATGAAATAGACGGGTTTTCGGCCGGCTCGAATACCTTTTTTTTCATACCGCGTTGAAATCCATTCCGCAGGCGGCACATAAATATCTTCTTTTTTCGACACAAACAAATCCGAACATTCGATTTGATCCAAAGCCCATGACGCATAATCGGCAACATCCGTCGCAACACGCAGCTCTCCGCCTTTTTTCAACAATCGGCAGATTTCTTTCAAATTCGGCATCGTCAAAAAACGACGTTCTTCATGCCGCGCTTTGGGCCACGGATCCGGATACAAAACAAAAATCTTATCAAAGCTCGCGTCCGGCAAAAACGGAAACAACAATCGAACATCATCCGGGAAAATCCGTACATTATCCGCACGTTCCGGTACCAATAAATTCGCCGTTTCCTGAACAACGCCCGCCGTGCAACCGTTCAAATGCGCCAACAAACTGGCAACGCCGTTCACAAACGGTTCCGCGCCGATAAACCCGACTTTTGGATGGCAAAGCGCCTGACCGGCCAAATGTTCCCCGCCGCCGAATCCGACTTCTAACCAGTATTGTTGCATCGGGCTTTCAAACAAATCGGAGACCGACAGCTTTTCCCCCGCCGCAGGCATCGCCACACGTATCCGCGGCAACAAGTGTTCCATCAGCTCTATTCGGGAATTTTTTAACCGCTTCCCTTTTCGGCGGCCGTAAAAACGCATGAGTTGTTCCATGAATCGCCTATAATGTTGAAGTCACATGCCAAATATCGTTCGCATACTGCGTAATCGTCCGATCCGAAGAAAACTTTCCGCTGCGCGCCACATTAAACAAAGCTTTACGCGCCCAACCCATCTGATTGGCATAATCCTTTTCCACTTTTTCCTGAATGGCCGTATACGCATCAAAGTCCGCCAAAACCATGTAAAAATCATTAAACATGATGTTTTGGAAAATCGGCGTAAACAATCCCGGCTCATCATCACAGAACAAACTGGACGTCAACGTATCCATCACGCGTTTAATGCGCGGGTCATTATTGTAATAATCCCACGGTTTGTGCGATCCGTCCCGATGTCTTTGGTTGACTTCGTCTGCCGTCAGCCCGAACAAATAAAAGTTATCCGATCCGGCTTCTTCCCGGATTTCGATGTTTGCGCCGTCCAATGTCCCGATCGTCAAAGCTCCGTTTAACATGAACTTCATATTCCCCGTACCGGATGCTTCAAACCCGGCCGTCGAAATTTGTTCGGAAACGTCCGAGCCCGGGAAAATAATCTCCGCCACCGATACTTTGTAATCCGGAATAAAAGCCACTTTCATTTGTTCCGACGCCCGCGGATCATGGTTGACAACCCGCGCGATGTTGTTAATCAATTTAATGATTAACTTCGCCATCGTATATTCGGGAGCTGCTTTTCCACCGAAAATGTATGTCTTCGGAGAAGCCAGTTGTTTCCCGTCCTCGATAATGCTCAAATATTGATGAATAATGTGCAACGCATTCAACAATTGCCGTTTATATTCGTGAATCCGTTTGACTTGAACGTCAAAAATCGAGTTGGTATCCGCCATAATACCGGTTGTTCTTAAAATGAAATCCGCCAACCGTTTTTTATTGAGTTCTTTCACGGCCATGAATTCATTCAAAAAACCGTTGTCATTGATGTAAGCTTCCAACTTGCGCAAATGTGCCAAATCCGTAATCCAATCATCTCCGATTCGAGACGAAATCAGATTAGCCAAATCCGTATTGCAGTCCAACAACCACCGCCGCGGCGTCACGCCGTTTGTTTTGTTGTTAAACTTCTCGGGCCACAATTCGTAAAAATCAGGCACCAAGTTCGTTTCAATCAATTTCGTATGCAATTCAGCCACACCGTTGACGGAAAAGCTGCCGGTAATCGCCAAATGCGCCATACGGACTTTTTTATCGACGCCCTCTTCAAAAACGCTCATCCGCGACAATTTACCGTCGTCTCCGGGATACTTATCCCGAACCGTCTTCATCAGCCATTCATTAATATCATAGATAATCAACAAATGGCGCGGCAAATTTTCTTCGAACATTTTAACGGACCATTTTTCCAACGCTTCGGGCAACAACGTATGATTCGTATAAGCCATCGTGCGGCTGGTCACGTCAAACGCATCTTCAAAACTGAACCCGTGCACATCCATCAAAATCCGCATCAATTCGACAATCGCCAACGTCGGATGCGTATCATTTAATTGAATGACCACTTTTTCGGGCAATAAGTGCAAATCATCATAATCTTCCAAAAACCGGCGCAAAATATCGTTAATGGAGCACGCCACAAAGAAATACTGTTGAACAAGGCGCAGGTTTCGGCCGGCCTCGAACGAATCGGACGGATATAACACTTTTGAAATGGTTTCAACTTCAATATTTTTCTCAACGGCATCCACGTAACCGCCGGAGTTAAAGACTTGCAAATCCAACGCATTGGTCGCATGTGCCGAGAACAAACGCAAATAATTCACCGTTGTTCCGCCGAAGCCCACAATCGGCATGTCATACGGAATCCCCATGATATGATCGGCATCGACCCATCTGGGATACCGAATGCCGTCGCGTTCATCATAATGAATCCGCCCACGAATCGGCACATACGTCGCCCGGTCAGACCGTTCAATCTGCCACGGAGAAGCTCTTTCCAACCACGAATCGGCCGATTCCTTTTGATAGCCGTTTTCAAAGCGCTGCCGGAACAGCCCGAATTGATAGTTAATGCCGTACCCATAGCCCGGCAATCCCAATGTCGCAATCGAATCCAAAAAACACGCCGCTAACCGACCTAATCCGCCGTTGCCCAAAGCCGGGTCATATTCCGAATCCAAAACTTCTTTGAGCGGAATCGGATTGTCGAGTTTAATCTTGTCCAGCAAGTCATAAATACCGAAGTTGTGCAAGTTGTTTTCCAAAAGCCGCCCGATTAAGTATTCCAAAGACAAATAATAAACCCGTTTCGGATCTTTACTGGAATGCCGCGCCGCCGTCGCAAACATCTGATCGATACACAAATCCCGCACCGCCAAAGCCAGCGCCGTAAAGAGATGTTCTTTGGTGGCTTCGCTCATTTGTTTACACAACGTATACTTCATATGCCATTCGATCAGACGCGCCATTTCCTGGGCTGTTGGCTTTTTAAAGGCCGTTTTAACGGACATGTTTCTCTCCTTTTTGTTTCAGATGCTTTCGGTACTTTATTACAATTCGTATTATTTTACAAAAAAATTAACTTTATATTAAAGGAAACGATTTTATGCTAGACTTATTCATTCAAAAAGCAGACTAAAGGACAGGTCGATGTTGAAAAAATGGCTTTTAATCGGTTTTCTTCTGATGGCTCCCGGCGTCATGGCACAGGAGGCTTTTTGGGGGTTCGATGACAACGGCGATGAAATGATCATTCCGCCCGAATGCGATACCACGTTCGACGCAGATGAATTATATGACATCGGCGTCCGGTTGTTGGATGAAACCGGATCGGCGCGCATGGGTGCCGCTTACTGTTTGCTGTCTTCGGCTTTTGCGGGCCATGTCGGCGCACAGTTGGAAGTGGCTAAAATGTACCACAAAGGCATCGGCATGCCCAAAAGTGATTTAGCTGCTTATAAATGGGCGACTCTGGCTGCGTTGAACGGCAATGAAGAAGCCGACCAATTGGGGGCGAGCATTGAACAATTTTTATCCATTCAGGACATTGAATTATCCACAAATTCCCTGGCTAACCTGATCGGGACGATCAAAATGACCCGCGAACAGGAATTGGCGGCGGAAAAACAGGCTTATGAGGACATGAAAACACAATTGTCCGAATTAAAAAAAGACATTTCCGATTTGGAACGTTACGGTAAAATCCGACCGCGCGCAAAGCCAAAACAAACGGCAACGGCAACGGGAACAACCGCTTCCGGCACAACGGGATCCGCCGGGACGACACGACCGACGTTAACCAAATCCGGCGGCGCACCGCAACCCCGAACACAACCGGCGCGCGCCAATGAGCCGATCTTTTCACAAAACGACTTAAACATGGCGCCGATGCCGACACGATAAGCTCATGATAAAAAGATTCGGTTTCTTCCTGCTTGCTTTTTGTTTCTTCTGCCCGGTTCGGGCGGCGTTTATCGAAGGCGCCGAAGATTTGCCGCAGATGGATGAACTGATGCAGGTCGATGACTTATCCATGTCCTTTGATGCGCCCGAAGGCCGGATTTTACAATCTTACCAACAATCCGAAACGCTGACTCAAAAACAGGTCGAAACGTTTTATCAAGAAACGCTGCCGGCGCTGGGATGGACGGAAGTCAAAAAGAATGTCTACGAGCGCGATAACGAACGATTGACGTTAACATTCGAGTCTCAAAAAGGCCTTTTGATTGTTCATTTCGAATTAAAAACAGACGCTTCGTAGGATTCGCCTTTGACCGATTTTAAAAGGCGGGGCGCTTCTTTTTAAATAATTGCTTGACAACTTTGTTTTTTTAAGCTAAAAGGGGAACCCTAACGTTTGATAATTAATTTTAAGGTATGAAGAACATGGCCAATCATAAGTCGGCAAAAACACGCATTAAAAGAAATCAAAAAGCTGCTGAATTCAATGCTTCTTATATCAGCAGAGTTCGCACTTTTGTGAAGAAAGTTGAAAAAGCGATTTTGGGTGGAAACAAAGAAGAAGCGAAAGCCAATTTTATCGCTGCCGAGTCTGCTTTAAGCAAAGCGGCGCAAAAAGGCGTTATAAAACCTTTGGCGGCTTCCCGCAAAACATCCAGATTATCCGCTCGCGTTAAAAATATGTAATGCCGGAAAACAAAATGAAAAGCCGCTCCGCTCGGGGCGGTTTTTTTATCTCCGATTCTTTCCGACGTGCGGTCAGCACCGACCGTTTCCCATTTCATAAAAATCGTTCCGGGCCGGTTTTTTGTTTTTAAACGCCGCATGTTTCGTTTAATCGGCAGGACTCTTGATAAAAAAAGGAGCATCTGTTCTTTTTGCTTGACGGCCGCGCCTTTTTCTTATAGGCCCCGCAAACGACTCCGAAGAATCCGAGTCCCGCCCCTGTCCCGAACGAGTCACTTTTTGGAACTTGTCGGACGCATGCGCCTGTATGTCGACGCATTTGATTTAAATTCAATACCTTACATACCAAAACACAAGATATTGATTCACAGAATCAAGATATTGCGTCAAGCAATTTAATTGCACAAAAGGCAAAAAGTTTTGTTGATAAAAAAAGAACCCCTTCTTAATATCAACATATCAATCGAGAGTCGAGGCTGACCCCTTGATACAAAAAGTGAAGAGCCGAACATCTCTCTTTATGTACGTAAAGAGCCGTTTAAGGAAGTTGTGTTCATAAAGAGTCGGGTGAAAGGCTGCAGAGAACGGGAGAAGAGAATGAACAACACGTCGCAGGAGATCCTTCAACAGCAATGGGAAACCGTCTGTCAGAAGGTTCGCCTTAATTCCAAAGACGCCGTCTTAAATCGCTGGCTTGACCAAATGGAGCCGCAGATTCAGGAAAACGGAGAAGTGTGTTTGGCTGTTCCGACTCGTTTCATGCATGAATGGATGAAAGAAAAAGAATACGATGCGGTTATTTGTTCGGTTTGGAAAGATGAAAATCCGTCGATTCGCCACATTTCGTTAAAAATCC
>CALXTZ010000050.1 GCA_944391545.1 uncultured Alphaproteobacteria bacterium | reverse complement strand
CTGCCGTCCGAACCCCCTTTGTGTCGGGGCTTCAAATCCCAAGACATAAACATTAAAAAAACCGCCCTAAAGGACGGTCTTTTAATGTTGGTAGCGAAGGAGGGATTATTCACTGACGTTCACCCGCTCGCGTTGCTCGGGGTCGTCCTGCGGACGTTACGTTGCCGCTGTTTTCGGCATCCTGTCGTCTGCCGGCGGCTGCCGTCCGAACCCCCTTTGTGTCGGGGCTTCAAATCCCAAGACATAAACATTAAAAAAACCGCCCTAAAGGACGGCTTTTTAATGTTGGTAGCGAAGGAGGGATTCGAACCCCCGACACGCGGATTATGATTCCGCTGCTCTAGCCACCTGAGCTACTTCGCCATCAAGACGTACTGTTTATATCGTTTTTATCCCCCGTTGTCAACACTTTTTTTAATGATACGGGAAAGAGCCTTTCTTACTCAAAACATGTCAAATTTGTTAAAGAATTTTTTTTTACTTGATTTTGGTCCGTCGCTTTGTGTTATGATACAAAATAAGGATATATGTATAAAGGATAACAAATGTCAGAATTGTTTTTTACGGGGCCGGCCGGCCGCATTGAAGCCAGATATTTTCCCGCTCCAACTCAAGGAGCACCGATTGCTTTAATATTGCATCCGAATCCGCAATTGGGTGGCACCATGAACAATAAAGTGGTTTACACGTTGTACCAGGCTTTTGCAAAATTGGGATTTTCCGTGATGCGATTTAATTTTCGGGGCGTCGGCAAATCTCAAGGCGTTTTTGACGGCGATCCCAATAATGAAATGGCAGACACGTTGGCGGCTTTAGATTGGTTGAAAAAACTCAATCCCGAATCATTTAATTGTTGGATTGCCGGGTATTCTTTCGGCGCATGGGTCGGATGCCAGATTTTAATGCGTCGGCCGGACGTCAATGGATTCGTGGCTGTTTCGCCGCCGGCTAATGTGTGCGATTTTTCATTTTTGTCGCCTTGTCCGGCTTCCGGCTTGATTATTCAGGGCGAAGCCGACACCGTGGTTAATGCGCCTGATGTTCGCGCGTTGGCAGAACGACTCGATACCTGTCGCCGGGTTAAAGTCAATTATGTCGAAATTCCCCAGGCTGATCATCTATATGTCGGGTATTTGAAGAACGTGTTTGATGCTGTTCTTTCCAATGTGCCGGATTTGTTAACCAGCCACGGTAAAAGGAAAGATCGTCAAAAGAAAAAAACGGCTCCGGCTGGTTAAGAAAAAGGCTGACATTGTTCAGCCTTTTATTAAAGTGCGAGTAAAAAATGTTGACAAAAATAAAAAGTGGAATAAAATAAAAAGCTCATGTTAAAAGAGGAGGTTTTTTATGTCAGAAGAAGCCAAAAAAACAATCAATCAGCATTTTTTCCCTGAGTTATATTGTATTAATTCTGAAAGACTTGACGAAGCGCATGGCGTGCGTCCGCCCATATTGAGGAATCCTTTAATGGAAGCAGTTTGTGAAAATAATTTGAAGAATGCCTATTTTTATGCAAAAACCTTTAAAGACGAGGGTATCTTAGATTGTTCGGATCCGGTGGTACGCAACGAAACGCCGTTAGTTGAAGCGATTTTTCGTCATTACAATCAAATGGCTTGCTTGTTGATGCAAATGGGCGCAGATCCCAATAATCGGGCAAAAGGATACTTTTCCCCGTTGGAGGCAGCCATTTGTGCGAACAATTCGGAAATGATTCAGGTGTTGATACCGGTTGCGGACTTGAAGCAACAAAATTTGGAAGGAGATCATCCTTTGTTGTTTGCTTGTTTGAAAGGAAACACATCGACTGTTTGCGAAATTTTAAAAAGAGAACCGTCCGTTGTTAACCAAACCAACACGCTGGGGCTGTCTCCGTTGATGGTGGCCGCTCATCAGGGATATGAAGATATCGTTCGGATTTTATTGGGATACAAAGCGCATCCCGCGTACATGCTGCACGGAAAAACGGCTGCCGATTATGCCAAATCAAACGGCCATATGAAATTAGCGTCTAAATTGCGGACGGTCAGCATCGGCACGCACACCGATCCGTTCCGGCTGAAACGCGATTCTTTGCAAACGGCACACGCACGGTGTTAATCTTTTTGTTCCCACCGGCCGGCCGGTGTCTGTTGCCAATAATGTAACTCAAAGCCCCGAAATTTCAATGACTTCCATTGGTCTCGGGCTTTTGTTAAAGCGTCTTCATCTAAACCGTTGAAAAAATAAAACACCCGTTCAAAGGAATCATTTTCCTGCACGGGTTCGCCATCAATCAACACTAAATATTGGGCTTGGTTTGGATTGAAATCACGTTTGCTTGTAATAAAAATCGGTTGTTTGTCTGCAAAACCGTCTTTTTCATCGCCATGCGGCAGAAAAGAACTCGGATCATACGTCCACAACAGTGAATTGATATAAGATACCCGCTCCTGTAAGTCTGTACGTAACAAAGCATGCTTTCCGGTGCTGTAAATTTTTTCCAAAATTGCCGGCAATGCTTTGTCAAGCGGCGTTGTTTCCAAATGATAAAAATCAATGCGCATGAGCTTCCTCTTTGGGTTCGGACAAGGGCGGAATTTCTTTTTCTGCCACAATTAATGTCAATGTATGGCGGACTTGGCCGCGATAAACATCGATTGGAATGGTTTGACCGATGGGCAGTTGTGCCGTTAGTCGAGAAACCATTTTCGTTTGGGTAATGGGGATTTGGTTGACTGAAACGATGACGTCGCCTTCTTGTAAGCCGGCCTGATGAGCGGGCCCGTCGGCATCCACTTGAGCCACATAAGCGCCCGCGTTTTGAGACAAATTCAACGTCCGGCGAATGTCTTCGGGAACATTTTGAATTGTCAGCCCCAGTTTGCCGCGTCGGACGACGCCTTCTTTCAACAACGCTTCTTTGACCCATAAAATTGTATTAGACGGAATAGCAAAATTAAGCCCCATATTTTCACCTTTGGGGGCGAACAAAGCGGTATTCATGCCGATAACCCGTCCGTCCAAATTAAACAAAGGACCGCCTGAAAGCCCTTGGTGAATGGCTGCATCCGTTTGTAAAAAATCATCATAAGCGCCGAAGGACAAATCTCGAGAACGCGCCGAAATGATACCGGCCGAAACGGTCGGCCCCAACCCGAACGGATTGCCGGCGGCAATGACCCAATCGCCGACTTGGACAGTGTTGGAATCAGCCCATAAAACCGGTGTCAGCTGCTCATCGGTTTTGACTTTTAGCAAAGCAATATCAGTTTGTGGGTCTCGGCCGATGACAAAAGCCTTTAAAATCGTTTCATCGGCAAGTTCCACATAAATATAATCGCTTTGGCCGATGACATGATTATTTGTCAAAATATGCCCGTCCGTGTCCAAAATAAATCCGGATCCGATTCGGCGGTTTTCCAAAGTCTGTTCAATGCGAGTCGTCTCATCGGGAATTTGAATGGCTTCACTACCGGTTAAAATCGTTACAACAGACGGCATGACGGCGCTGACAATCGGCGCAAACGTTTCGGACGGCACAAAAGCACCGACCGCCGCCGGTATTAAGAGGCTAATCCAGAGCCAGCTAAAGAATTTGATGCAACGACCCATAAAATAAATCCTATGATTAACAGCAAAATCCCGAACAACCGCAGCTTATTCACCGGCGCGTCCGCCAAAATGCGAACAGCGTATCCTTGAATGGCAACAGGAAACAATAAGTAAAGCGCCCCTTCCAAAAAGAAAAGCAAAATAATGGCTCGAATCCAATCGGCACCGGATAAAAACATCATGCTTTATCCTCCAAATCATCAAACACAATCGGAATTTGGCGCTTCATTTCATCACGAAGTTGCCGCATGATATAACGGATATCGGGATGCGCCGCATCGGAACAGCGCATTTTGAAAATGTGGCGCCATTCGCGTAAATTAGCCGTTGCCACAATTTCCGTTTTTAAACAACATGGCAAGACGGCGCGTGCTGTTTCAGCTTTTTCGCCTAATTCAATTAACTTCAAATACGTTTTTTCAATTTCCAGCATACAATCAAACCAATATTGATACGCCTTAGATTGCGGGTGCATTTCAATCGGTCGAATGACGGTAATTTCGCCTTTGAATTTATCTTTGGAATAACAACAATAGCGCGTGCTTTCCTGACTGAACGAAGCCATGCGATGGCGTGTCAGTTCGTTAGCGATGGCGCGGTCTATGATAAACTTGACCGAAATGCTGAAATGCTCCAAAACCGATTCATGATGCCGTTCGACAATATGAGCGGCAAATCGCGTGTGCGTCGCCTCGCCCATTTTATCAAAAGATTGATAGCAGGTGCGCCCGCATCGTTCAATGTGTTTTAAAACCGTATCGCCCGCAATCGGCGTCAGAATTTCAAAAGAAGCCGGTGTGACTTGTACCATTATTTTCCCTTTCAAATTGATGAGACTAGTTTGCTATAACTTTTATAGTCTTGTCAATCGGATAATTTTTTTTTATAATGCGTCTCCAGATGAAAGAATGAGAAGGATCGGATGTCTCAAAAGAAAGAAACTCTGGATACGGTGCATTGTCCGCAAGGGTGTCCGTTTTTGGAGATTAATTATTTTGAAGAAACAGGAAAAATTCCCTATCATTGCGAACTGTTTGATACTTTTTTGGCCTTTGACGGCGATATCATTCGGTGTTCGGAATGCGTCGGGCATGAGCACAGTATCAAAGAACAGGGATTAAATTTCATTAATGCCTATCAGGGAAATGCTGTGAACCGCAACGTGACGAAGTTGGGGTTTGCCAAGTTATTCCCGGCAGCGCAAAAACAGTTTGTGTCTTTTATGAAAAAATTCGGAACGCAAGTCGGTATTCCGAGTTCAATTCAATCTGTGACACCGGAGAATCTCGATAAAATTCAAAAATATTTGTTGCGAGAGCTTAATAAAAGCCAAATCGTCCATGAATCTCGTTCCGGTGAATTGCAGGAAATCGAGGAGATTTTGAAAAAGAATGCGGACACGGATCCCGAAATGATTGACAAGAAAAGCTGTCAACTTATTTTAAATTTATATCAAGTCTTGGATGACAGCGAAAAAGCGTTGTTGAAGAGCATTTTAAAAAATCCGACCTTGTGTGCTTTGTTTGTGGCCAAAATTCGCTTTATGCCCAAGAACGGCGATTTATTGAAGAATGTGCGTAAAGAAATGGAACGGTTTTACCCGCAGGTTCAGGCGGATCTGAATGCGCCCGTTTTGCCGAAAGTTCTTCAAAACGATCATCAAAACGTAAAGTAATACTTGAAAAATACAATCGGTTTTCTATAATAAAACAGCATGACCCAAGAGATTGATAAACGGCATTGCCCGGACGGATGTCCTTTTTTAAAAATCGAACCGCAGGTGCGCGGCGTGATTCCTTATCATTGTGAATTGTTTGAAACCTATTTGGCGTATGATACGGGTATTTTGCGGTGTGCTGCGTGTTTGGGCGAAGCCCAGCACGGAGTCGAAGCCGAAGGATTAGGCTTGATTTCCGCAACGCCCGGCAAATCCGGCAAGTCCAGTACAAAATGGGCTTTTCATCGGTTTTCAAAAGAAGCGCAGGCGACTTTCGTGGATTATTTGAAACAATTCGGTAAAGGTATTGCGCTTCCGAAATCGGTACAAAAATTATCGGCGCCGCAGCTGGCAGATTTGGAAAAACAAGTGATGTCGATGTTAAAAGACAACCCTTCCCCGCAATGGGAGCAGTCAGCCGATCGAAAGGAAATAAAAGATCTGTTGGATGCCAAAAATGAACAGTTTCCGGGCATGTTGGATAAACAGACCAATCAATTGATTGTGAATTTGTATTTGGTGATGGATGCCACGGAACAAAGTATGCTGAAGTCTATTTTAAATAATCCGAAATCTTTGGATGCTTTTTTGGAAAAGCTGCAACGCATGCCGCGCAATGACAGTTTGTTGAAAAACGTTCGCCGGGAAATGACGGATCTGTATGAGATGCAGGAAAAAGAACGCGAACAAATTTTGTTGGAAATGGCTCGTCAGCGCGCCATGTCTCACGGGAATCGATAAACGCTTTTATCGGGTATCAAAAAAGCCCCCGCTTTGAGGGCGGAGGCTCGTTCATCCGTTGATCAATCTTATTCTTTGATTTTGATGTTGGAAGCAGATGTTCTGCCTTGATCATCCGTATTAACGTCAAATTCAACCGTTTGATCTTCACGCAAACCGCGCAAGCCTGATTGTTGAACGGCGGAAATGTGAACGAACACATCTTTATCGGCCCCTTCCGGGGTAATGAACCCGTATCCCTTTTTAAAATTGAACCATTTTACTTTTCCTGTAGACATGGTAATCTCTCCTTAAAGTCTAAAGTTGCCGTGTCAAGGCGGTTAATTCGGTAATCGAAAAAGCGATTCATTTAAAAAGTTTTAAACTTTAATCTCTTCTGATTGGGCCGAAGACTCTTTTATGATACGTCATCCCTTTAAATAAGCAAGCCTTTTCTTTACAAAAGGGGATTAATTTTGCTTGCGTTTTTATGCGCTTTCTTCTATAGTGAGGCGTAAAAGAGCAGGAAATGACAGAAGAAATTAAAGAACAAATTCATGATTCAAAATTGGCCGATGCTTTAAGCGAACGGTACTTGGCCTATGCCATGTCAACCATTGTTTCGCGGTCTTTGCCGGATGTGCGGGACGGTCTGAAGCCGGTTCATCGGCGGTTGTTGTTCGCGATGCGGCATTTAAAGCTGGATCCTAAATCCGGGTTTAAAAAGTGTGCACGTGTGGTTGGGGATGTCATCGGTAAATATCACCCGCACGGGGACACGGCCGTTTATGATGCGATGGTTCGGTTAGCACAGGATTTTGCCGTGCGTTATCCGTTGGTCGAAGGGCAAGGCAACTTCGGCAACATTGACGGCGATCGCGCGGCTGCGATGCGGTATACGGAAGCGCGCCTGACGGATGTTGCGTTGGCGTTGATGGAAGGGTTGGACGATAACGCGGTTGATTTCGGGCCGACTTATGATGGGTCAGAAGAAGAACCGTTGGTGATGCCGGCGGCTTTTCCGAATTTATTGGCAAACGGGTCATCCGGGATTGCTGTCGGGATGGCGACGAACATTCCGCCGCATAATGTCGGGGAAGTGTGTGATGCGCTTTCTTACTTAATTAAACATCCGGATACGGACAGTGCTAAACTGGTTGATTTCGTTCAAGGTCCGGATTTTCCGACGGGCGGGTTGTTGATTGAAGACAAAGCGACCATTCAAAAGGCTTATGAAACCGGCCGGGGGGCGTTACGGGTGCGCGCCAAATGGGAAAAGGAAGAGTTGGGACACGGGCAATATCAAATTGTCATTACGGAAATTCCTTACGGCGTGCCTAAAGCAGATTTGATTGCCAAAATCGCCAAGCTGTTGCTGGATAAAAAGCTGCCGTTGTTGGCCGATGTTCGGGATGAGTCCGATGAAAACGTCCGGGTTGTTTTGGAACCTAAAAACAGAACGGTGGCGCCGGAATTATTGATGGAACATATGTTCCAAAAAACGGATTTGCAAAGCACGTTCCATTTGAATATGAATGTGTTGGATGCGGACAGCACGCCGAAAGTCATGAGCTTAAAGCAAGTCATGCAGGCGTTTTTAAATCATCGGCACACGGTGTTGAAACGGTCTTCGGCGTTCCGGTTGGACAAAATCAAACACCGGATGGAATTGTTGCAAGGCTTTTTAATTGCGTATTTGAATTTGGATCGCGTCATTGAAATCATTCGCGGTGACGATGAACCGAAGCCGATTTTGATGGCCGAGTTTAAGTTATCCGATGTTCAGGCCGAAGCGATTTTGAACATGAAATTGCGTTCTTTGCGTAAATTGGAAGAAATGCAGATAAAGACCGAATTCAGTACATTGGATGCGGAACGGGAACAATTGGAAAAATTGTTGGCAGATGAAGCGTTGCGGTGGCAGGCGATTGCTGAAGAAGTCAGCGAAATGAAAAAGAAATTCGGGGCTCGGACGGAACTTGGTAAGCGCAAAACGATTATTGCATCGGCGCCGGCAACGGTGGAAGTGCCGTTGGAATCGTTGATCGAAAAAGAACCGATTACGGTTGTTCTGTCTGAAAAAGGATGGATTCGCGCTTTGAAAGGCCACGTGTCAGTCGAAGATGCTAAATTCAAAGAGGGTGACGATTTGTCCGTTTGGATTCATGCACAAACGACGGATAAGATTTTATTGTTTGCCACGAACGGGCGGT
Organism: uncultured Alphaproteobacteria bacterium; assembly: GCA_944391545.1. Taxonomy (GTDB): domain Bacteria; phylum Pseudomonadota; class Alphaproteobacteria; order CAAHEQ01; family UBA3637; genus CALXXA01. The sequence goes on along the minus strand of CALXTZ010000050.1, from coordinate 1,376 downwards.
TCTACACGATTATGGGCGATAAAATTCCGGGCGGCCGCGGGTTTGGCGAACCGGTTCGGTTAATGATTGATTTGCCGGAAAACGAAACGATTTTAACGATGCGTGTGTTTGATGCGCAAGTACCGTTGTTGGTGGCTTCGGCGAAGGGAAAAGGGTTCCAGGTGAAGCCGGAAGATGTTGTGGCTCAAACGCGTTCGGGTAAAATTATTTTGAATTTGGGCAAGGATGATACGGCCAAGTTCTGTTTGCCGGTGACGGGAGACATGGTGGCCATTATTGGACAGAATCGAAAGCTGTTGGTCTTTAAAACCGAAGAAATTCCGTTCATGACGCGTGGGCAAGGTGTTATTTTGCAAAAATACCAAGGCGGCGGAACGTCCGATATTGAATTTTTCAAGAGCGAAGACGGCATGCCGTTTGCTTTCGGAAACGGAACGCGTGTTGAGCGGGATTTAACCGCGTGGATCGGTAAGCGAGCTTTGGTCGGCAAACTGCCACCGGTCGGCTTTCCGCGAAGCAATAAATTTAAATAAGATTCATGAAGCCGCCTTCGGGCGGTTTTTTTATGGTTCGCACGTAACCCTACCTGCGTGAGTAGATAGATGTAGACATATCAGCTCGGCCGTAAGGCTTGCGTTGCTTTGGGCTGGGCGAACAAAGTTCTAAATGGTTAATACCACTTGCGTTAGCGAGTGGAAGTTTATGGGAAAGAGGGTGTTTGTGGCTCTCTCTTTTTTTTATGTAAAAAAAGTGCTTGACAGCTGGTGGGGGGGGGGGGGGAGAATTGGAAAGAAAAGAAGAAAGAAGTCATAAGTTCGCAAAGAACTGGAAGTAAAGGAGAAGGAATTGCAAGAAGAACAAAAGGAATATGAGACGATGGGCAAAATGGTATCGAAAGAAATAATCGGCGGGGCGCACCCCCGCGCACATACGCCCCGCCGATGGGGTAAACAACACGGCCGGACACTTTTGGAGATGCTGGGCGTTCTGGCGATTATCGGGGTTTTAAGTATCACGGCATTAGTTGGATTTACGTATGCGATGAACAAGCATCGGGCGAATGAGACGATATATGATGTGATGTTGCGCGGGACGAACGTGCCGATGGTGGATGAGAATTACGCCAGTAAACCGTCCGGCTATGAATTCCGTTTTCCGGATTTACCGGCGGGGACATATTACCCGATGACGACGAAGAAAGATGGGGGTTCATCGTATTACGTAGAAGCAACGGGTGTGACGTATCGTGTGTGTGAATTAATCTTAAAGATGAACCCGACAGACATCGACCAGATTGTTGTAGGGAATACGGTTTATCAAGGGGATAGTGACATTTGCGGGACGAGTGACGGCTTGGCGATGAAGTTCTGTTTTGG
>CALXTZ010000049.1 GCA_944391545.1 uncultured Alphaproteobacteria bacterium | reverse complement strand
CATTATAAAAGAGCGACCTTCCGACCGCCCTTTATAAAACAAAAGTCAACAAATCTTATTTGTTGACAGCGTCTTTCAAGCCTTTTCCAGCCGTAAATTTCGGTTGTTTGGAAGCAGCAATTTTGATCTTTTCGCCTGTACGCGGATTGTGGCCTTCAGAAGCAGCCCGTTTTGTTACTTTGAATGTACCAAAACCAACCAAACGAACATCACCGCCTTTTTTCAAAGCGCCTGTAACGACTTCAACGAAAGCATCAACAGCTTTGCCCGCATCAGTTTTGGACAAACCGGCTTTTTTTGCAACTTCTGCAATCAATTCATTCTTATTCACGATAGGACTCCTTTTTTTATGTTAATACCTATTTTTTGGCTCTTTTCAGCCACGTATCCATGTTATGACGGTTTTTTGACCGATGTCAACAAAGAATCTTCATTTTTGTGACTTTTCCTGCTTTTTTGTGGACAAAAATCCTTTTTTAGGAGATGTTTTCGACTCTCTTGCTCTCGAAAGTAGTAAATAGCCCTATAAGCGTATGAAATACAACGGGTTAGTCGGGTTTTGATCTACTTCGTTGAAAACGATTCGTTTCGGATTCGCAATCATCCAGAACGGCGCCTTTGACAAAGTTTAAAACCAAAATCCCATGAAATCAGGCGAGCTTTAATTTTATTTGACAACAAAAAAATGCTTCATATAATAAATGCATCTTTACCGCCGGGTAAGAAATTTTGACACTATGTTTTTTTGTCGTTAGGCCTTAGAAGACAGAAAAACCATAGTGTTTTTTGTTTTTAAAGGAGAATATTATGAAGTTGGATAAAAATGGCGTGGTTATTGATATAAGACAGGAAGGCCTGTTGAGTATGACATGAGATGTTGAAGAATTGGGAGAAAATTTAAAATGACAGCGTGGTTTTATTTATTTGTCGCCGCGATGTTTGAAGTCGGTTGGCCGGTAGGGTTAAAAATGACGGAAATATCATCGGTTAAATTCGGTTGGATTGTTTTTTCGGTTGTCGCAATGATTTTAAGCGGATTCTTTTTATATATGGCGCAAAAGACAATTCCCATTGGAACAGCTTACGCTGTTTGGACGGGTATCGGTGCAAGTTGTACATTTACCGTAGGGATTCTTTTTTTTCATGATGTGATTTCCCTTATCCGCTTTTTGGGAATTGCGTTGATAATTTTGGGCGTTATGTGCCTGAAATACGGTCATTAAATTTTATAGACTCGTGAAATCTTTGCCGTCTGCAATTGAGCCTATGTTTGTCCGATTGACAGACGGCGAAACAAATCAGTTCATGGCCGGCGCACAAATTTGTTCATCAGCCGGTTCCATCGGCAACGGCGTCAGTTCCCGAATTAACGCTTTATGCAAAACTTCTTCCACATGCGAAACCGGAATGATTTCCAAACCGTCTTTGACATTTTGCGGAATTTCGCTTAAATCCTTTTTGTTTTCTTCCGGAATTAAAACCGTTTTTAATCCGCCGCGCAAGGCTGCCAGCAGTTTTTCTTTTAACCCGCCGATCGGTAAAACCCGTCCGCGCAGTGTAATTTCTCCCGTCATGGCAATGTCTTTGCGAACCGGAATGCCGGTTAAGGCCGAAACCAAAGACGTACACATGGCAACACCGGCAGAAGGACCGTCTTTCGGCGTGGCACCTTCCGGCACGTGAACGTGAATATCACTTTTTTCAAAAACCGAAGACGGAATGCCGAAAGCCGTATGCCGAGACCGAACATAAGAGCGAGCCGCTTCAATTGATTCTTTCATGACATCGCCGAGTTGCCCCGTCAGAATAATATTGCCTTTGCCGGGCATGGTAACCGCTTCGATGGATAAAATTTCTCCGCCGACTTCCGTCCAAGCCAAACCGGTTGTGACGCCGACTTGATCTTCTTGTTCCGCAACGCCGAAGCTGTACCGCGGAACGCCGGCATATTTTTCCAGATTTTCGCCGGTGATGACGACTTTTTCCTTTTTGTCAATCATGATTTCTTTAACGGCTTTACGCGCCAAATTGGCAATTTCCCGCTCCAAATTCCGAACGCCGGCCTCGCGCGTGTATAACCGGATTAATCCCCGAATCGCGCTTTCGTCCACCGAAAATTCCGCTTCCGATAAAGAAGCTTCTTTCATTTGCTTGGGCAACAAATGCCGTAAAGCAATTTGTACTTTTTCATCTTCCGTATAGCCGGACAGTTGAATGACTTCCATTCTGTCCAACAGCGGTCGCGGCATTTTCAATGTATTTGCCGTCGTAACGAACATAACCGGAGACAAGTCATAATCCACTTCCAAATAATGGTCGTTAAATGTCGCATTTTGTTCCGGATCCAAGACTTCCAGCAAAGCAGAAGAGGGGTCTCCGCGCCAATCGGCTCCCAGCTTGTCAATTTCATCCAACAAGAATAACGTATTTAACGTTTTTGCCTTTTTCATGCTTTGAATGATTTTACCCGGCATCGCTCCGATGTAAGTCCGGCGATGGCCGCGAATTTCCGCTTCATCACGCATACCGCCCAACGAAGCACGCACAAAATGCCGTCCGGTCGCTTTGGCAATCGATTGACCCAGCGATGTTTTTCCGACACCCGGCGGGCCGACAAGGCATAAAATCGGCGCTTTGTTGTCCGTTGATTTCTTTTGAACCGCCAGAAATTCAATGATTCTTTCCTTGACTTTTTCCAAACCGAAGTGATCCGCATCCAAAATTTCTTGCGCTTTGACCAAATCAATGTCATTCCGGCCGGTCTTTTTCTTCCAAGGCAGCGATAAAATCCAATCCAAATAATTGCGGATAACGCTGGCTTCGGCCGACATCGGACCCATCATGCGCAGTTTTTTCAATTCGCCTTTGGCCTTTTCCCTGACTTCCTTGGGAAGGAACGTCTTTTCAATCTTTTCCTGCAACTCAATTAAATCGCTGCCGTCGTCGCCGTCGCCCAATTCTTTTTGAATAGCCTTCATCTGCTCATTCAAATAATATTCTTTTTGGCTTTTTTCCATTTGCCGTTTGACGCGCTTGCGGATTTTCTTTTCGACATTCAAGACGCCCATTTCTTTTTCCATAAATGTATAAATCATTTCAAGGCGTTTTGTTAAAGATTGCGTCTCCAGCAAGCTTTGTTTTTCTGCCAGTTTCAGCGTTAAATGAGCGGCAATCGCATCGGCCAGATCCGTCGGATCTTTGATTTGAGAAACGGAAACCAATACTTCCGGTGGTAACCGTTTATTGAGCCGGACATATTGTTCAAATTGGTTCATGACCGACCGCGCCAAAGCTTCCAATTCGGGAGATTGTTCTTCTTTGTCTCGGTACTCTTTTAAAGTAACGCTGAAGAACGGATCTTCCTGAATAACCTGTTCCAATTGCGCGCGCGTTGTTCCTTCGACCAAGACTTTGATGGTTCCGTCCGGTAAGCGCAGCAATTGTAAAACCGTTCCCAATGTTCCGACCGTATTTAAATCCTTTATTTCCGGATCATCGACGGTCGGGTCGCGCTGTGCCACCAAAAACAATTGCTTGTTTTGGGATAAAATACTGTCTAACGCGCGTACGGATTTTTCCCGTCCCACAAACAAAGGGACGACCATGTGCGGAAAAACGACAATATCGCGCAACGGCAATAAAGGATGCGTTTCCGGTTGAACCGTCGTCATTTCGTCTTTTTGTATAACCGGGGTTTCCGAGCGAGTTTTATCTTCTTTGTTTTCCATTTGTTTTTTTTGTCCTTCAGCTGGCAGATTCTTTTTGATTTTCTTCCGAATAAACAAGAATCGGATCGCTTTCCCCGTTCACGACTTGTTCATTAATAATGACTTCGCTTAAATTTTTAATTGTCGGCAAGTCAAACATCAAATCCAACAATAAGTTTTCCAAAATGGAACGCAGCCCTCTGGCACCGGTTTTGCGGGCAATGGCTTTACGAGCAATCGCCGAACAGGCATCATCCGTAATGCTTAACGTGACATTTTCCATTTTAAACAAGCTTTGATATTGCTTAATCAAGGCATTTTTCGGCTGTGTCAGAATATCGACCAGCGCTTTTTCATCCAGATCATCCAGTGTGGCAATGACCGGCAACCGGCCGACAAATTCCGGAATAAGGCCGAATTTCAACAAATCTTCGGGTTCCAGCTTGGCCAGCAATTCCCCGGTTGTTTTTTCATCCACATCATGAACTGTTGCGCCAAATCCGATAGAGGATTTTTGCGTCCGCCGTTCAATTAATTTTTCCAATCCCGCAAAAGCCCCGCCGCAGATAAACAAGATATTGGATGTATCCACTTGAATAAATTCCTGTTGCGGATGTTTGCGCCCGCCTTGGGGCGGAACGGCAGCAATGGTGCCTTCCATCAACTTCAACAAAGCCTGTTGCACGCCTTCACCCGAAACATCGCGCGTAATGGACGGACCGTCGTTTTTACGAGAAATTTTATCGATTTCATCAATGTAAACGATACCGCGTTGCGCTTTTTCAACATTGTAATCAGCCGCTTGCAGCAATTTTAAAATAATGTTTTCAACGTCTTCTCCGACATAGCCGGCTTCCGTTAACGTTGTTGCATCCGCAATCGCAAACGGAACGTCCAAAATTTTAGCCAGTGTCCGCGCCAGATACGTTTTACCGCATCCGGTCGCACCGACCAACAGGATGTTGGACTTATTGATTTCCACATCGTCTTGTTTTTGGGCGCTTAATCGTTTGTAATGATTGTACACGGCCACGGATAAAACTTTTTTGGCTTTTTCCTGACCGATGACATATTGATCCAGGAAAGCTTTTACTTCATGCGGTGACTTTAATTGAAACGAATCCGATTTTTCGGCATCCGGTGAGGTGCTTTTCGCTTCTTCCTGAATAATATCGGCACACAAAGCGATGCATTCGTCACAGATAAAAACAGTTTGACCTTTACCGTCGCCCAACGACAGGGTTCTGCCGGCGATCAGCTTTCTGACTTCATTTTGCGTTTTATTGCAAAAAGAGCAGGTAAGTGTGTTTTTGTTTTCGTCATTCTTTTTATCTGTCATCGTCTTTTCCTCTTGTTTCTTTTATATAGGAAAGGTGCCGCGTGTTTTCAAGACCTTTGGCATAAAAAATTATGTGAACCACATCCCTGCCGGCATAAAAGGTTAGGCAGGCCGTTTTTCAATAATTTCATCAATCAACCCGAAATCCTTCGCATCTTGAGGCGTCATAAAATTATCACGCTCCATTGCTTTTTCAACCGTTTCCAGCGATTGTCCCGTTTGGTTGACATAAATTTGGTTTAATCTGGCTTTTAAGTCCAAAATTTCCCGCGCATGAATTTCAATATCCGTTGCTTGTCCTTGGAACCCGCCGGAAGGTTGATGTATCATAATCCGAGCGTTGGGCAAAGCAAAACGCCGCCCTTTTTCGCCACAGCAAAGCAATAAAGACCCCATAGAGGCCGCCTGCCCCATCACAATGGTGGAAACCGGGCATTTAATGTAATTCATTGTATCCAAAATCGCCAGGCCGGAAGTCACGACGCCGCCCGGAGAATTGATGTAAAATGCAATTTCCTTTTTCGGATCTTCCGCTTCCAAAAACAAAAGCTGGGCACAAATCAAGCTGGCAACGTCGTCTTGTACAGGCCCTGTCAGAAAGATAATTCTTTCCTTTAACAAGCGCGAATAAATATCGTACGCGCGTTCTCCGCGTCCGGTTTGTTCGACAACCGTCGGAATTAAATAATCCATGTGTGGTTTGACAAAGTCTGTACAAGTCATGACGTGCTCCTTTTATTTCTTGTTTTCCTTTTTGTCCGGATCATAAGCATATAATTCTTCGACAGACAGCTTTTTGTCGTTTAATTTGACTTTGTCTGTGATGAATTCAATGACTTTTTCTTCAAAAATCGGTGCTTTCAAAGCTTCCAAAGCCCGCGGATTTTTGGAATAAAATTCAAAGACTTTCTTTTCTTGACCCGGATAACGGCGCGCTTCGGCCATTACGGCGTTGGAAATATCTTCCTGCGACAAGGTGATTTTGTTTTCATTGGCGACTTCAGCCAGCAACAACCCCAGTTTGACCCGGCGTTCGGCAATGGCTTTGTAGTCTTTTTTCAAATCATCGTCAGACATTTTCTTGTCATCTTCGTCAATGTCACCGCGTTTTTTGGCTTCTTCAAATTGACGCCAAATCGCGTCGAATTCCATGTCGACCATTCCTGCCGGCGCTTCGAAGTCCGCCTTTTGGGCCAAAGCATCCAATAAAGCGCGTTTCAAATGAACTTTGGAAACGTTGTTGTATTCTTTGGTCAATTCTTCTTTAATTAATTCTTTTAAAGCATCCAGCGTGTCTTTTCCGAAAGCTTTGGCAAAATCATCGTTGATTTCGGGATTTTTCACCTTACGCAATTCTTTGACCGTTACGTCAAACACAGCCGCTTTTCCGGCCATTTCTTTGGCATGGTAGTTTTCCGGGAAAGTAACGTTGACGGTAGCCGTACCCGGGACGTCTACGCCCGTTAATTGATCTTCAAAGCCCGGAATAAAGGTGTTGGAACCCAGTTCCAAATAATAATCCGTTCCTTTTCCGCCGCGGAATTCTTTGCCGTCAATGGAACCGACAAAGTCAATGACGATGATGTCGCCTTTTTGGGTTTTGCGCTTTTCATCAACGACTTCCGTTTCCCGGCGGCTGAGCGCCAAACGGTTTAATGCGTCGTTGATTTCTTTGTCTGTCACGTCGGCGGTCAGCTTTTCCACTTCGATTTTGGAAAAATCAACCGGTTTGATTTCCGGCAAAACTTCGACATCCATCGTAAATTCAAAATCTTTGCCGTCTTCAAAAGTAACGACATCCACTTTCGGGTTTGTTGCAGAGCGCAGTTTGTTGTCTTCCAAAGCCTTTTGAATGCCTTGTTGAACGAAATGTTCGGCCGCTTCGCCTTTGACCGCCTGACCGTATTTTTGTTCAACGACGTTCAGCGGTGCTTTGCCCGGACGGAAGCCCGGCAATTTGACTTGAGCCGCAACCGTTCCCAGCCGTTTTGCCACATCGGCCGCAAATTCGTCGGCAGGGACAACAATTTTAAAAGAATGAGACAATCCTTTGTTTTTTGTTTCAGTAATTTTCATGTTTATTTCCTACTTAATTAAAGACAATCCCATAGAAAAGTGGTGCGGGCGGAGGGACTTGAACCCCCATGAGTTTCCCCATCGGAACCTAAATCCGACGCGTCTACCAATTTCGCCACGCCCGCTTTTTCCTACTCGTAAGGCAAGATATAGCCTAAATCGGAACGAAAGTAAACAAAAATGTGCGAATAATCATGTTTAAATCTTCAAACGGCTGCCGTAATCACATACGTTGGAAATCGAAACCTTTGCGGAGATTGATTATTTTTTGAAAACTTGTCAAGTTCTTTTCGTTTTGCAGATTAAGGACTGGACTTTTTGTGTGAATTGCTGTATAAACAAGCCGAAATTAAAGGATAAACCATGACTGATATGCAAGATATTATTTCAAAACGGCGCACGTTTGCGATTATTTCTCACCCGGATGCCGGGAAAACCACTTTGACCGAAAAATTGTTGTTGTTCGGAGGCGCCATTGCGATGGCCGGTGCCGTGAAGGCTAAAAAAGAACAACGGGCAGCGCATTCGGATTGGATGAAAGTCGAACAGGAGCGTGGTATTTCCGTCGCTTCTTCGGTGATGACGTTTGATTATGCCGGCTGTACGTTTAACTTGTTGGATACGCCGGGACATGAAGACTTCAGCGAAGATACTTATCGTGTTTTGACGGCGGTTGACAGCGCGGTCATGGTGATTGACTGTGCCAAAGGGATTGAGGAGCAGACGCGCAAATTGTTTGAAGTCTGCCGGATGCGGGATATTCCGATTATTACTTTTATTAATAAGTTGGACCGCGACGGCCAGGATCCTTTTGCTTTATTGGAAGAAATCGAACAAACGTTGGCTTTGGACGTGTGTCCGGCCAGCTGGCCGATCGGTATGGGTCGTGATTTTAAAGGATGCTATGATTTATTTCATGATCGGCTGATTTTAATGGATAAAACGGCCTCCAAAAGTGTGGTCAGCGACGGAGAAGTCATTAACGGCGTTGACGACAAACGGTTGGATGAATTGCTGGAGCCGACCGAAGTCGCCGATTTACGGGAAAATGTCGAAATGATTAAAGGGTTGTGCCCCGCTTTTGATATGAAAGCGTATCGGGAGGGGACTTTAACGCCTGTTTTCTTCGGCAGTGCGATTAATAATTTCGGCGTGCGCGAATTGTTAAACGGTTTGGTCGAAATGGCCCCCAGTCCGCGTTCTCAAACGGCTGATGCGCGCGTGGTCGAACCGTCGGAAAACAAAGTGACGGGCTTTATTTTTAAAATCCAGGCCAACATGGATCCGAAACACCGCGATCGCATCGCTTTTATGCGGATTTGCTCCGGGCATTTTAAACGAGCAATGAAGTTGGTTCATCAGCGCAGTCAAAAACAGGTTTTACTGAACAATGCTGTTTTATTTTTAGCGCAAGACCGTGAATTGGCCGAAGAAGCGTGGGCCGGCGATATTATCGGTATTCCCAATCACGGCCATTTAAGAATCGGAGACACTTTAACCGAGGGCGAATCATTAAACTTTAAAGGGATTCCCAGCTTTGCGCCGGAATTGTTGCAAAAAGTGCGGCCGGTTGATCCGTTGAAAGCAAAACATTTGGGCAAGGCTCTTATGCAGATAGCCGAAGAGGGCGGTGCCTGTGTTTTTAAACCTTTTATCGGCTCGGACTGGATTGTCGGTGTTGTCGGTGCTTTGCAATTTCAAATTTTGGCGGATCGCATTCGGACGGAATATGATGTGCCGGTTATTTTTGAACAAACCAGTTTTTATACGGCTCGGTGGGTTGACGGAACGCCGGCCGAACGGAAAAATTTTGCGGATAAAAATCAGGCTAATGTTGCCGAGGATCATGACGGCGATTTGGTCTTTTTAGCGCGCAACGCGTGGCATTTGAACAAAGCGCAGGAAGATTTTCCCCATGTTCAATTCCTTAAAACAAAAGAGCATATTTTAAGCGCAAATGAATAACTGGTTGTTTTTATGTAAAAAAAATAAGAAAATCGAAAAAAAAGGCTTGTATTTGTGTAAAATCTTTTTATACTAGGTTCTGTTACAATTATTTTTCCTGAACAATGGAGATAGAAAATGAGTGAAAAAGATATTGAATACATCCGTGTTGCGGCCTATTACATTTGGGAGAATGAAGGTCGTCCGCAGGGACGTGATGCTGAAATTTGGGCGATGGCCGAAAAGTCGTTGAAGAAACCGGCTGCGAAAAAAGCAGCGGCAAAACCGGCCGCCAAAAAAGAACCGGCTAAAAAAGCGGCTCCGGCCAAAAAAGCGCCGGCGAAAAAGGCTGCACCAAAATCCAAAATCAATCCGGTTCCGGTGAAATCAGCGGCAACAAAAATCATTACGCCGTTGTACGGTTCGGTTAAAAAATAAAAAATATGTGTTTGCTTTGGAAAGAGGGCTGTTTCAAACGGCTCTCTTTTTTTATACTTTAGCGAGAGGATATTGCGGCCCTCTTTTTTTCTGCAAAAAAGACTTGACAGTGGGGGGGGGGGGGTAGTGTTTGGTGTTTCCAAGTCTGTTTTGTTTAAGAGGGGGAAACGATGAAAAGGGTTAGGGATATTTTTAGGACAAAAGGATTGGGGAAAGGG
>CALXTZ010000048.1 GCA_944391545.1 uncultured Alphaproteobacteria bacterium | reverse complement strand
TTTGAAGAACCATTGCATAAGCTTCTTCCGTTGGTTCCCAAACCGTCAAAACAAACAGCTTTTTTCGGGCGTCTTTGAAAATACGGTACGTCTTTTCGATTAAATGAGCAATCCGCGAGCGACACTCCGCTTCTTCCGCCGCCAGATCTTCATTTGTTTTTAACGAATCAAAGGAATGTCTGGCATGAAAAGCCATTCGCGTTTTTTCACTTTTAAACATATGAACGCCGTCAATCGGAACAAGCTTATCCGATAAAAGCACATTCATATTCTTTAAAACATCCGGCAATGTCATCGGATTGTAAAAGCCGGCATAAGTAAAAAGAGTTGAATCAACCGCACCGTAATAATCTTTAAACCGAATCGCCGGTTCACAGTTGCGACCTAAACTGATAAAAAAATGAGACGGGCGACGCGGTAAAAAGAAAACCAATTTCGGATAAAATCTCCCTTATTTATTTGCCTTTTTCCCTTTTAAAACATACGGATTTTCGCGTTTGCGCATGTGAATCCGAATCGGAATACCGGTTAAGCCGAAATGATCTCGCAACCCGTTCGACAAATACCGCAAATAAGATTCGGGCAATTCAGCCGGATTGCTGGAAAAAATAACGAATGTCGGCGGCCGTGTATTCACCTGCGTCATATATCGCATCGGAATCCGCCGGCCGTTTTTGGCAACCGGAGGCGGATGCGCTTCCGTCATTTGTTTTAACCACTCATTTAATCGATGCGTCTGAACACGTTTATTCCAAATCTCGTTGATATGGAACACTTCTTTCATCAACAAATCAACCCCGACTCCCGTCTTGGCCGACAACGTCACCAAAGGAACGCCCTTTACCTGTTGCAAAGAATCGTGCAGTTTTGTTTTAATCTCGTTCATTTTTTTGCGCGGATCCGCAATCGTATCCCATTTATTGACGGCTACGACCAACGCGCGTCCTTCTTCCACAACTTGGCGCGCGATTTGCAAATCTTGATTTTCCAGCGGTATGTTCGCGTCCACGACGACAATAACAACTTCGGCAAAGTTCAAAGCCCGACGCGTATCGGCCGCCGAAATCTTCTCCAACGAAAAGTCAACTCGGGAACGGCGCCGCAAACCGGCCGTATCCGTCAAAACAACCGGCTTTCCTTTCCATTCAAAGTCAATTGAAATCGCATCCCGCGTTACGCCCGCTTCAGGGCCGGTCAACATCCGCTCCTGCCCCAAAAGCCGATTAACCAAAGTCGATTTACCGACATTCGGCCGCCCGACAATCGCAATTTTAAGGGCAGAATTTGTTTCAGCCGGTTCTTCTTCCGTTTCCTCATCCTGCGGAAAATACGGCAATAAGGCTTGGAATAAATCCAACATGCCCTGCCCGTGTTCACCGGAAACGGCAATCGGATCGCCCAAGCCCAGCTTGTAACTTTCCGAAGCCGCCAAAAATTGCGCATTGCCTTCACATTTATTGGCCAGCAACAACACAGGCTTTTTCAACGGCCGCAAATCTTGTGCAAGACGCATGTCCAGCGGATTAATATCAGACCGCGCATCCACAACCATTAAAATAATATCAGCCTCTTCAATGGCTTTTTCGGTTTGCTGCCACATCGCTTTAGCCAAAGAGGTTGTTTCTTCCAACCCGGCCGTATCAATGACTTTAAAGGTCAAATCACCCAAATGGCCGCGCCCTTCCCGCCGGTCACGCGTCACACCCGGCATATCGTGGACAATGGCTTCTTTTTTGCCGCACAATCGATTAAACAACGTCGACTTACCGACGTTTGTCCGCCCGACAATCGCAATGATTTTTTCTTTGGCCATTTATTTATCAATCACACTTAATAAAGCTTGCAATCTTAACCGAACTGTTTCGGGAAGCGTTTGAGCGCCGATCGTATCCGTCAGCAGTTTTTTGGCTGCTTCATTTTTCCCTTCCCGCAACAACAGCAAACTTGAGAGTTCGGCCGCTGTCCCGTAGAAAGCATTGCCCGGCATCATGTAAGGATTTAAAATCCCCTGCAATTCAGCCACATTACCGGTTTCCAGTTGATGACCGACATAAGACAAATCAACGACAGCCTTTAAATTAGCCGGCAATGCCTTATCTGCACGCAAGATATTCAGCGCATCAATCCCGTCTTGTTCTTTTCCTTGTTCAAAGTAAATACCAGCGATACGCATTTGAGCCAAATATTTATAATTCGTTTTCGCATCAACCAACTGTTTATAAACAGCCATGGCTTCGTCGGATTTCCCCTGCGCATTCAAGACGGCCGCCTGTTCGTAAAGATTAGATTCCGTCATGCGCGTGTTCAACCGATACGCTTTATAGCCTTCAAACACCGTCGCCGAAATGATTAAAACGGCCACAATACCGACGATCGGCCATTTCCACTTATTCAGTGTTTCTTTGATATTTTCATATCTGACTTCTTCCTGCGCCTCGCGAACCAGCATTTCCGCCTGAACTTGAGCTTCGTCTTTATCTTTATTTCGAGCCATTTTTATTCCCTTTTCAACAACATCACGTGTTGTTATGAAATAAAACGAAACGAAGAATTTGTCAAGCTAAATTAAGTAAGTATGTTATGGCTGTTTATCTTTGGGCTGGAAGGTTCTTTGAACTAAAAATTCATCAAAAGATTTATGGGCAACATCCACCAGATGAGAGCTTTCATAAAAATGATTTTCAGACAATTTCTTTTTCAAAAGCTCAAATTTCTTATGAAGACATGTCAAGTTTTTATCAATGACGGGCGTATTGGATGGTTGTTTCATTCTCTTTTCCTTATTTTAAAAAATTCCTTGTTTGTTGTAAACAATGTTCCTTTGAACGAATTGAGCATATCCCATAAAAACAAAAAATAGAATAGCCCGTTTTATATATATTGTTACATATCAAGGCATGTCGCTTTCTTTTTTAAATTTCCTTTAATATCAATATGTTTTATCCTATAAACGATAATTATAGTATACAAATACAATCAAAAAATCAAGTGTTTTTTTGCTTTCCGGATATAACCCTGCTATTTCGTATTATATTTTCGTGCTGATTCGCAACGAATCGGGAAAAACAACTTTTCAACATCTTTCTTCTTCCATCCCACATACATCTCTTTTATCCTCGTGCAGAGCACAAAAAAAACACCCCGCTTTTGAGAAGCAGGGTGTTTTTGTTTCATACTTTATTATGAATCGGCTTTTGCCAAATGATCATACAGCTTCAGACGATTTTGAATCCGATCTTCCGCCATCTTGACCAATCGGTTATACCGATCCAAATCAGCCCGTTGAACGATCTTGAACCGTGTTTCGCTGTTCATAAACTCCGAAACATTTTTCGTTGTCCGAGAATCTAATTGCAACGGCACTTTTCCTTCGGCCAACAACCGCGGATCGAAGCGGTACAGAGGCCACAAACCGGTTTCAACAGCCATTTTTTGGTGTTCCAGCCCTTGCGTTCCGATATCATAGCCGTGAGCAATACAATGCGCGTAGGCAATGATTAAAGACGGACCGTTAAAGGATTCAGCTTCCGTAAACGCTTTAATGGTTTGCATATCGTTGGCACCCAAAGCCACTTTCGCGACATAGACGCTTTCGGAACTCATTGCAATCATGCCCAAGTCTTTGGCCGGCAAATCATTTCCGGCAACTGCAAATTTTGCAGAAGCCCCGATCGGCGTAGCTTTAGACCGTTGACCGCCCGTATTGGAGTACACACCGGTATCCAAAACAAGAATGTTCACGTTTCGACCGGAGTGCAAGACATGGTCTAACCCGCCGTATCCGATATCATAAGCCCAACCGTCACCGCCTAAAATCCAGACGGATTTTTTGACCAGGTAATCGGCCAACGGTTCCAACAATCTGGCTTTTTCATCCGAAACGGAAGCCAATTTTTGTTTCAATGCATCCACGCGTTCCCGTTGATCTTTCAAGCCTTGTTCCGTAGATTGGTCGGCCGTCAACAACGCATTGACCAAATCTCCGCCGATTTGACCTTCCAAATCTTTCAACAATTGAGTCGCAAAATCAATCTTGCTGTCAACGGAGTACCGCATTCCCAAACCGAACTCGGCATTGTCTTCAAACAAGCTGTTTGCCCAAGCCGGACCACGACCGTTTACATCTTTCGCATAAGGCGTTGTCGGCAAGTTACCACCGTAAATGGAAGAACACCCTGTGGCATTTGCAACCATTAACCGGTCACCGAACAATTGAGTCATCAATTTGACATACGGGGTTTCACCGCAACCGGCGCAAGCACCCGAGAATTCAAACAACGGTTGCAACAATTGAACGTTTTTAACCAACTTGGGTTCAATCTTGGTTCTGTCAACTTCCGGCAATTTCTTGAAGAAATCGAAGTTTTTGATTTCCTGATCCAAGTTCTTTTCAATCGGTTGCATTGTCAAAGCCTTATGTTCCGGATTTTCGCGGGATTTGCCCGGACAAACCTGTGAACACAAAGAGCATCCGGTACAATCTTCCGGCGCACATTGAACGATGAATTTTTCACCCGGGAATTCTTTGCCTTTGTAATCCGCAGACTTAAAGCCTTCAGGCGCATCCTTCAACAATCCGGCTTCAGCCACTTTCAACCGAATAGCCGCATGCGGACAAACCATCGCGCACTTACCGCATTGGATACAAACAGACGGATCCCATTGAGGAATATCCGTTGCAATCCGACGTTTTTCGTATTGAGTTGTTGCCGTCGGCCATGTTCCGTCCACCACGTCTTTGAAAGCGGAAACAGGCATTTCATCCCCTTTGCCTTCGATAATCGGAGATGTCACGCGTTTCAGGAATTCAGGTGCATCCGCCGGCACACCCGGTTGACGAGAATGTGAGGAAGTAACAGATGCAGGAACCGGAATTTCATGCAAGTGTTCCAAAGATCCGTCAATCGCGGCAATATTGGCAGCCACAATTTCGGGCCCTTTTTTCGCGTATGTTTTTTCAGCATACTTTTTCACTTTAGCAATCGCTTCTTCTTTCGGCAAAACACCGGAAATCGCAAAGAAACATGTCTGCATAATCGTGTTAATGCGGCGCCCCATTCCCGTTTTCTTGGCAACGTCGACGGCATCAATTGCATACAATTTCGCATGTTTAGCAATCAAGTCTTTTTGAACTTCCGTCGGCAGGCTGTTCCAAACTTGGTCAGCCGGCGTCGTTGTGTTCAACAACAACACACCATTGTCGGCCAAACAAGACGTCATATCAATTTTTTCCATAAACGGCATGTGGTGAATAGCCACAAAGCTGGCTTTTTGAATCAAATACGGCGCTTTAATCGGGTGTTTGGCAAAACGCAGGTGAGAGGTTGTCATCGCACCGGATTTCTTGGAATCGTACACGAAGTAAGCTTGACCATAGAAATCATCTCCGTCCGCAATAATCTTAATGGAGTTTTTGTTCGCCCCCACCGTTCCGTCAGCACCCAAGCCGAAGAAAATACAGCGTGTCACATCGGAACCCGCAATATCAAAGTGCGGATCATAATCCAAAGACGTGTGAGTCACATCATCTTCAATGCCAACCGTGAAGTGGTTCTTTGTTTCGTTTTCGAAAACAGCTTTTGCCATTGCCGGCGTAAATTCTTTGGAAGACAAACCATAGCGGCCGCCCAAGACTTTGATACCGGATAAGCCGGCTTCCGCCAAAGTCGAAACAACGTCCAGGTAAAGCGGTTCACCGACGGAACCGGATTCTTTGGTTCTGTCCAAAACATTAATGGTTTTAACGGATTTCGGCAAAGCTTCGACAAACGCTTTTGTCGGGAACGGCCGATACAAATGAACTTTCATCACACCGACTTTTTCGCCTTGCGCATTCAGGAAGCGAGCCGTTTCTTCGGCCGTTTCCGCGCCGCTGCCCATCACAACGATAACGCGCGAAGCATCCGGCGCACCGACATAATCAACCAAGTGATAAGAACGCCCCGTAATCGTTTCAAATTTGCGCATGGCTTCTTCAACCGCAGCCGGTACGGCATCATAATAGACATTGGATGCTTCACGTGTTTGGAAGAAGACGTCCGGGTTTTGAGCCGTTCCTCTGACCACCGGCGCATCCGGCGTCAAAGCCCGTTTTGCAACCAAAGTCGTATCAACACCATCCATCAATGCCTTTAATTCATCATCGGAAATGGTTTGGATTTTGTTGATTTCGTGAGAAGTCCGGAACCCGTCAAAGAAATGCAGGAACGGAACGCGGGATTTTAATGTTGCGACTTGTGCAATCGCCGCTAAATCTTGCGCTTCCTGAACGGAATTAGAGGCCAACATGGCAAATCCGGTCTGACGGCAAGCCATCACGTCGGAATGATCCCCGAAAATCGACAAAGCATGCGCGGCCAACGTCCGAGCGGCTACATGCATCACAAACGGCGTTAATTCGCCGGCGATTTTGTACATGTTCGGGATCATCAACAATAACCCTTGAGACGCCGTATATGTTGTTGTCAAAGAACCGGCTTGCAAAGAACCGTGAACAGCGCCGATGGCACCGGCTTCGGATTGCATTTCAACAACGGACGGCACTTTGCCCCAAATATTTTTCTGACCTGCAGCAGCCCAAGCATCCGCCCATTCCCCCATCGGAGAAGACGGCGTAATCGGGTAAATAATGGAAACTTCATTCAGACGATGCGCAACGGAAGCAGCTGCTTCGTTTCCGTCCATCATCTTCATTTTTTTATTGGTATCTGCCATTTTTTTTCCTTTCTACATACCTAACATACAAAAATAATGTCACTTATATATACCGAACACCGATAAATGTCCAGCGTTTTTTAGATAATTTTTTATCCCTCGCCTTTGGCGTCTATTCAAAAGGTTAAGTCCTTTTCTCCTTATTCTTTTTGGATCAGATTCCAGGGATAGTCTTCATATTCCTTAACAATACGTCGACTTTCCTTTTAAATAAAAAGGCAAACTTATAGGAGAAATGGTATGCTTCATACATCTTTATTCAAAACAAATGCCTTGAAGGGCAGACGTACGATCCCGATACCGGCTATTGTTGCGCCGACGGCATCTGTTGCGATTATACGTATGATGTTCATCCGGAATGTTACATTTCGGGACAGCGGTGCGCAAACAGATGTAATAACGTACTGCCCGATAAATGCAATGCCGGCAACTGCATAGATCCCGGCTGCGCAGCTTTGGGTATGAAATTCGGATACATTTCTTCCATGGATTACTGGGGATGTGTCGATGCGGATATCGGAGACAAAGGCATGGCATGTCTCTACTACGTCGATTATAAACCGGCTTATTGTGTTTATAACGGTAAATTATGTGGCCGCCGTTGTAATTACGACGGAACCGAATGCGGCGAAGTCTATATGAAAGAATGTACGACCGAAGGAGCTTGCCTGCAGGACGGATCCGTTATCAGTGATTGCACATGTACCGGACAAACAACGACGGTTAATGGCGTGTCTCATTGTTGCCCGGACGGGCATACTTACGTCAATGGCGGGTGTACTTTAATCACTTGCCCGGACGGACAAATTATCAGCGACGGCGGCATCTGTATGGATAAATGCGACGTCGGCAGTGTGATTAATGACTGTGCCTGTGAAGGAAACACCGGATACAATTCATACGGAGAATTTATCTGTTGCGGTGCGGACGAAGTTATCGAAAATGACGTTTGTGTCCCAAGCGCCGACTGATTTTCTAATCCTCACGTTGTTTGGCCGTCGACCGAGCAAAAACAGCTCGTTTGATGGGGCGTTGTTTTTTCTTTAACGCTGCGGCTCCTTTGATGATTTGGTAAACGTTTTTCATTTTTCGTTTCAGCTCGTCCTTGCAAACGAACATTTTGTCGTAAGCTATCTCCAGAGCAGAAGCCGGCTCATCCGCAGCGTTCATAAACAAACGCAAAGACAAATCAATATCTCGCCGTTTCAACAAATAAAGCGCGACATCCGGCTGTTCATTGATAAGAGCCGTCATCAAAGGCGTGTATCCGACCAAGCGTGTTTGTTTATTGACACGCGCCCCTTTTTCACATAAACGTTTAACGTATGCCAAATGCCCCTGCCCCGCTGCAAAAAGCAAAGCGGTATATCCCGTAGAGGGCATTTCCTGACGAATGTCAATCCGCTTCGGATCCGCCGTCAAAAAATCAAATAAACGATTGAGCGGATAAGGACAATCACAGACGATCATTAACGGTGACTTTTCTTCTGCATTCAAACCATTTAAATGCGGCAGCTGCCGGCCCAGACGGATTGCTTCATCCGTCAAATATTCATGTTCTTTTTCGATCTCCTCCGCAGTCCGGCATTCATTGGGCCGGGGATAGCATTTTAAAAGCGTATGCTTAAATTGGCTGTACAGCGTTTCTAATTCACTCATTTTTTTCCTTTCAACACCAAATCAAACATGGAAAAAACCCTCGGACAGAGGGCTTTTCCAATACTTGTTAAGATAACAAAACATGTTTATCTTGTCAAACACCCGATCAGCCGCGGCAATAAGAATCGCGCAGACAAGCCGCTTGAACCGTCGTTTGATGACGCGCGCACGGGTGAACGGACAACAACCGGACAGCTTCCTGATTATTTTGCTCTTTTGCATAGTCCAGAGCCGTTTTATGATTCAAATCCTGATAATGAAGCGGAATTGTATTTTTGGCCAAGATAGCGGCTAAAATTTGATTATTGCCCAATTCGGCCGCTTTGATTAACGGATTGTCACACCCGTGATTCGTCGCCGTCAGACCGACTTTAGCCTCAATCAAATACAAAGCCGCATCGGTATGACCGTATTCAATCGCATAAACCAAATAATTGCTGCACATATCCGGTTCATTTTCCAAGTGGTATTCACCTAAAACTAAATCTTCGATCGTTTCTATGTCATCCTCATCAATCGCATCAACGAGGGCATTTTCTTGTTTAAAAAACATTTATTTTCCTTTTCGTTTGTAACAAAAAGGGTATTATATCATTCTTTTTTTGTTTTGTCAAGTTTTAAGGGGACGATGACCGCCCCCTTAAAAAATCAAAGCTTATTCAAACTGAATGACAGCACGGCGGTTTTCCGCACGCCCCATTGCCGTTGTATTGCAGGCAGCCGGGTCTTGTTCACCCATGGACTTGACTTGAACCTGGTAAGAAGGAATGCCTTCTTGCAGCAAGAAGTCCTTAACGGAAGCAGCGCGTCTGTCGCCTAAATTAAAGTTATAGACCGGTGCGCCGACCGAATCGGTATAACCGGTTACGATTGCTTTTCTGTAGGGACATTGCTTCATTTCGGCAGCGACTTCTCGCAAAGTTGCTTTGCTGACGGGCGTCAATTCGTCCGAATTAAAGGCAAAATAGACAGAAGCATCTTTTCTGGTGATGTTGCTGCCCGGACACGGACCTGTTTTCGTTGAAGAACAAGCCGCTAATGACATAAGAGCTACAGCTCCAATAAGAATTTGTTTTTTCATTGTTTTTTCTCCTTAAAACAAAAAACATCAAACAATATTCTCATCCCTTGGATAGGAGATAGATAGCGCAAGCAAAAAAAACAAGTAAAAAAATAAGATAAAAAGCTTGACACGTTTTTTAAAAGAGATATAATAGAGCCCTACTTGACGCGGGGTGGAGCAGTCTGGTAGCTCGTCAGGCTCATAACCTGAAGGTCGTGAGGTTCAAATCCCACCCCCGCAACCAATAAAATAAAAAAAATCGCCTTTATGGCGGTTTTTTTATTTTATGTATTATGGGCGTTGGGTTTGAAGCGCACGAAAAAGTGAGGTTCGGCCGCAGCGACAGCGTAGGCAATGTCGAGCAAAGCGAGACAGCCCGTC
>CALXTZ010000047.1 GCA_944391545.1 uncultured Alphaproteobacteria bacterium | reverse complement strand
TTAACAGGGGTCCCCCCTGGGGATGCAGGGAATGGGGGCGCTTTTTTTCTGAATCTCTTTGTTAATTTAAATTGTTTGAAAAGTGCCGCAAAACGGCCGTTATCCTTGCTTTGGGGGGGGGGGGTAATCGTTGAGCGCTTTAAAGATGACATTTTCTTCTCCCTGTTTATTTTTTTCTTTTTACAAAAAGAAGATGAATCTGTCAATGCTTTTATAGATTTTCTTCGGCAGTTTCTTCAGGTTCTTGCGCGTAGCTTTCCCCGTGATGCAGGTGGAACGTTTCGACCCGGGATCCCGGGAACGTTTTCAAAACTTGCACGACCAGCGGATGAGCCGACAGCGTTTCTTTCAAGCGTTTTTGGTTTTCCTGTGCTTCTTCTTTCAGCGTTTTGCCGCCGGGCGCATCGACTAAACTGACTTCCCACTTTTTCCCGGTTTCCGTCAAAAGGAAAGTTCTTAAGTCTTGACATAAATGAGACGGGGCGCCGTCATCCAAATGAATTTGTAAAATCCCGTCCTGCATCAAAACCGGGTGAATATAATTCGACATGTTAAAAGCCAACATCATTTGGCCGGCTTTACGGGCCATCATCACCAAGTCCGTTATGTTTTGAGGCGTTTTCCCGTTGTTTTGAGCAGAGGCTTGCACTGTGGGAATCTCCGCAACCGGTTTCACATTTGTTTCCGCGGGCGCTTGTACCGGTTTTGCCTGCACCGGATTTAAATTTTCAGTTTTTTTTTTAGCCGCGTCTACTTCAGGATTTTTTTTTATGTCGGCAATGACTTCCATCGGCGTCGGCAATTCAGATGCATAGGCCAATCGTACCATTACCATTTCCAACGATTTTAACGGGCTTTCGGAATATTTAATTTCGGAAACGCCTTTGAGCAAAATCTGCCACGTCCGTGTGAGTGTTCCCATGGACAAGGAAGCGGCCAATTTCTGCCCGTACGTTTTTTCCGCTTCAGCAATCGTAATGTCTTTCGCCAATTCCGGCGCAATTTTAATCCGTGTCAGCCAATGAGTCAGTTCCAATAAATCTTGAGCCAATGTCAACGGATCCGTCCCCAAGTTATATTGGTTTTCAACGCCGGTCAATACATCGGCCACCTGTCCGGCCATTAGCTTATCATAAATATCAAATAAAACACTTCGATCGGACAAGCCGATCATTTGCCGAACTTGATCCGCTTTGACTTCTCCGTTGCCGTGGACAATGGCTTGATCCAATAAAGATAACCCGTCCCGGACAGAGCCGTCGGCCGCTTTGGCAATCAGTTGAAGCGCTTCTTCTTCGGCCGGAACATTTTCTTTGCCGGCAATGGTTTTAAAATAGTCAGCCAGTGTTTTTTGATCAATGCGGCGTAAATCAAATCGTTGGCAACGTGATAAAATCGTAATCGGCACCTTGCGGATTTCCGTCGTCGCAAAAATAAACTTTAATCGTTCGGGCGGTTCTTCCAATGTTTTTAAAAGAGCGTTAAAAGCCGCTTTTGACAACATATGCACTTCGTCGATGATATAAATTTTATACCGAGCGGAAACCGGATTGTATTTAGCGCCTTCAATAATAATTTCGCGAATGTTGTCAATGCCGGTGTTGCTGGCGGCGTCGATTTCAACGACATCGACATGGCAGTCATTGGCAATATCCCGGCAGTGTTTGCAAACGCCGCACGGATTAGGCGTCATACCGCCGGTGCCGTCCGGTCCGATGCAGTTCAGCGCTTTGGCGATAATCCGAGCCGACGTCGTTTTGCCGATTCCGCGAATGCCCGTTAAAATATAAGCCTGCGCCAGTCGGTTTTGTTCAATCGCGTTCGTGATGGTGCGAACAAGCGCTTCCTGCCCGATCAGGTCATTAAAAACCTTCGGCCGGTATTTGCGTGCCAAAACACGATATTTGCCTTGTTCTTGTTCCATGCTCATTCCTTCAACCTGGGTGGAAGAACAAGAGGCAACCCGATCCGGAAAAGAGGGGCTGCTTTCTTCCGAACCTGACCCGGTGTCCGATCCGATCGTCTGCCGTTGCTCTTCCGAATACCAGTATCCCGATTTTTTGAAAAATTGCAAGCTAAAAAATGTTGACAAAAACAAAAAAATTTTTTATTATAACGTCGTCATTAAAAAGGAGAACGGCAATGATACATAACATGTCATTATTATCTTTTTCAAACGCAGATGAATTGACACAGCGGGTTTGTCGAGTTGTCGATCGAACATTCGGTGTTGGTAAAAATGCGGACGAAGTTGGTTTTTGGATGTCTGTCAGTTTGGCGTTTCCGGAACCAGAGTGCTTAAAACTTTTAGTGCAAGCGCTGGAAAAGGAATTTAAACATCCGTTTCCTCATGTGCAAAAGGAAGGCGGGCGTTTTACCCATTTGTGTGAATTGATGCCGTTTATCCGTCAAGATATTCAAGAACAAACTAAAAAGGAGCCGAATATGGCAGAAAATCGTAAAACACAGGAAGATATTTTTCATATCGTCACAGACGTGTTAAAAGAATATGATTTTAGGGATCGCAGGAAAAAGTTAGAACCTTATGATAGATTGTTTGAAGAATTGAACTGTGACAGTTTGGATATCGTTCAGATCGGGTTGACGTTGGAAGAAAAATTCAATATTGATTTGATGGAAACGATTGAACATGAAAAACCGCAGTGTGTAACAGATTTGGTCGCGATTGTATGTCGCAGATTTGAAATCCCTTATAAAACACCGCCGCGTCCCGTTGCTAAAAAAACAAAAGGCGTGCTGGGTATTTACAAAGGAAATCCCGGTCGCGCGTAATTTTTTACAGGCTGTCATAAAAATTTAATTTTCTTTTTGAAAAATTTGTGTATGATGAAAACAAATTTTGACAAAGGGAGTATTCTTTTATGACAAAAGCGTTGGTTTTTCCGGGACAAGGGTCTCAAACGGTCGGCATGGGCAAGGATTTGTACGATGCCTATGCGGCGGCGCGTGACGTTTTTCAGGAAGTGGATGAGGCTTTAAGCCAATCTTTATCCAAAATCATATTTGAAGGGCCGATGGAAACATTGACCCAAACGCAAAACG
The DNA here is from genome assembly GCA_944391545.1 of uncultured Alphaproteobacteria bacterium. Lineage (GTDB taxonomy): Bacteria > Pseudomonadota > Alphaproteobacteria > CAAHEQ01 > UBA3637 > CALXXA01. The sequence goes on along the minus strand of CALXTZ010000047.1, from coordinate 7,009 downwards.
CACAGCCGGCTTTGATGGCCATGTCGATGGCTGTGGTGCGGGTGATGCAAAAAGAGCTGGGCATTTCGCTGCAAGGAACGTTTCAGTTTGTTGCCGGGCATTCTTTAGGTGAATACAGTGCATTGTGCGCGGCCGGGGCTTTGTCTGTGGCGGACACGGCGAAATTGCTGCGTCGGCGCGGAGAAGCAATGGCACGGGCCGGCGAAAAGAATCCGGGGGCGATGGCGGCGATTATCGGCTTGTCTATGGATGATGTGCGCCAAGTCGTGACGGAGGCTGGCTGTTTTGTCGCCAATGATAATTCAATCGGCCAAGTGGTCATCAGCGGTACGCAAGAAACGGTTGAAAAGGCCTGTACGATTGCTTCGGCAAGAGGGGCTAAACGGGCACTGGTTTTGCCGGTTTCAGGTGCTTTTCACAGCCCGCTGATGCAGGAAGCTGCCGATGAGATGAAGGCCGTATTGATGGCGGCTCCGATGCAAAATCCGGTTATTCCGGTGGTGAGCAATATTTCGGCGACGGCTCAAACGGATGCGGCTCAAATTAAAGAATTGCTGTATGAACAAATCACCGGTTCCGTCCGTTGGACGCAAAGCGTTCAATACATGCACGGGCAGGGAGTCGATACGTTGGTGGAAGCCGGTGCCGGAAAAGTATTGACGGGTTTAACGAAACGGATTGTCTCGGATATGGGAGCCGTTTCGGTCAACAGCGTTTTAACACTTGAAGAATTTTCAAAAACGGTTTAAATAATAAGTATCAATCAGAAAAGGAAAGAGAAATGCTTGATTTTACAGGAAAGACAGCTCTGGTTACCGGAGCAACCGGCGGAATTGGCCGTCAGATTGTGAAAAAATTGCATGCGCAAGGGGCAACCGTTGCCATGACCGATATGAACAAGGACGCTTTGGAAGCGTTTAAGGCTGAATTGGGCGGCGAGCGTCTTTATACTTATACGGCGAACCTGACGGACTCGGAAAGCTTGAAAAAGCTGGTTCAGGATGCTGAAAAAGACATGGGAAAGATTGATATTCTTGTCAACAACGCCGGCATTACGAAGGACGGATTGTCCATGCGTATGACGGATGAACAATGGCAAATGGTTTTAGATATTAACTTGACGGCCGGCGTTAAATTGGCCAGAGCCGTAATGCCGGGCATGATGAAACGCCGTTACGGGCGGATTATCGGCATGGCGTCTGTCGTGGGCGTCATGGGTAATGCCGGTCAAGCCAACTATTCCGCGTCAAAAGCGGGATTAATCGGGATGTCGAAGTGCATCGGTCAGGAAGTGGCCAGCCGCGGCATTACCGTTAACTGTGTCGCTCCGGGCTTTATCAAGACGCCGATGACGGATGTCTTGTCGGATGAAGCCAAAGCGAAATTAACCGCGACGATTCCGATGGCAAGATTAGGTTTGCCGGAAGATATTGCAAATGCTGTTTTGTTCCTCGCCAGTGATGAGGCCTCTTATATTACGGGCCAAACCATTCACGTCAACGGCGGGATGGCTATGATTTAAAAAACAGATTTGACGTGCGGATGTGAATGTGCTATAAACACCGTCATTAAAGTTTAAAACGAACTTTAGTTATGGTTAAAAGCAAATTTTAACGATATTTGTATTAACAATTTAAAGGAATTAAAAATGAGTGATATTGCTGAACGCGTAAAAAAGATTGTTGTTGAACACTTGGGCGTTGACGAATCCAAAGTAACAGACAATGCAAGTTTCATCGATGATTTGGGCGCAGACAGCCTCGATACGGTCGAGCTTGTCATGGCTTTTGAAGAACAATTCGGTTGCGCTATTCCTGACGACGCTGCGGAAAAAATCCGCACGGTGAAGGATGCAATTGATTTCATCGAAAAAGCCGTTTAATTTTTAAGATGTTATCCTTTAAGCGCTAAAAGATTCGATTTTGAATCTTTAGCGCTTATAGCTTGTTTTCAATAGAGGTTTAAAAGAGTATGAGACGTGTTGTTGTAACTGGTATGGGTATTGTCAGTCCTGTCGGACGTGGCTTGGATGCGAACTGGAAAGGAATTACGGCAGGAAAGTCTGTCATCAGTCCGATTACATCTTTTGATACAACAGATTTTGTTGCCAAAGTCGGCGGTTTTGTTCCCAAAGGAACCGAACCCGGACAATTTGATGCGGATTCGGTGATTTCTCCGAAAGAACAACGACACATGGATGAGTTTATTATTTATGCGATTGCGGCGGCAACGGATGCGGTGGAAGATTCGGGTTGGGTCGCGCAAAGCGACGAAGACAAAGAACGCACCGGTGTTTTGATCGGCTCCGGTATCGGCGGACTTCGAACGATTGCCGAAACGGTCATTGCCATGAATGAAAATGGTCCGCGCCGGGTGTCTCCGTTTTTTATTCCGGCGTGCTTGATTAACTTGGCTTCCGGTCATGTTTCCATTAAGTACGGTTTCCAAGGGCCGAATCATTCCGTTGTGACGGCTTGTGCAACCGGGACGCATGCGATCGGAGATGCAGCGCGCTTAATTCGGTGCGGCGAAGCGGATGTGATGGTAGCCGGCGGCGCCGAATCGGCAATTTGTCCGTTGGGTATTGCAGGCTTCTCACAGGCACGTGCTTTGTCAACGCATTATAACGACACGCCGGACAAGGCTTCTCGTCCTTGGGATAAAGGCCGCGACGGCTTTGTGATGGGTGAAGGCTCCGGTATTTTGGTTCTGGAAGAATATGAACATGCCAAGAAACGCGGTGCTAAAATTTACGGCGAATTGGTCGGTTACGGGATGAGCGGAGATGCTTATCATATTACGGCGCCGGGCAATAACGGCGGGTTGCGCGCTATGAAAGCGGCTTTGAAAAGTGCCGGCCTGACACCGCAAGACGTTGATTACATCAATGCGCACGGGACATCGACACCGGTGGGCGACTTGGTGGAATTAAAGGCTGTTAAAGAATTATTCGGTGACACGAAGGTGTCTATGTCTTCGACGAAATCGGTTGTCGGTCATTTATTGGGCGCGGCCGGAGCGGTTGAAGCGATTTATTCCATTATGGCAATGAATCACAACATTTTGCCGCCGACGGTCAACTTGGAAGATCCGGACGACGAAGTGGGTGATTTCGATTTGGTGCCGAACGTCGCACGCGAAAAAGAAATCAACGTGGCTTTGTCCAATTCGTTCGGTTTCGGCGGAACAAATGCCAGCTTGATTTTCAAAAAAGTTTAAATGAATTGAATGCGATCAAAAGACCGCTCCTGCCGGGGCGGTTTTTTTATGCCTGAAAGCGGCGGGTGGTTTCCTTTCTTCTTTAAATTTTACTTGACAAATAGGGGGGGGGTAAACTTGTAAAAATAGAGAAAATGAATGTTTAGATTCGCAGTGAAGTGGTGAACCGCGAAAGATAATATCGGCTAAAGTAAAATAAAAACCGAGGAGAAAAGGAATTGACGCAAAATCATTCTAACCAAAACGGCAAAACATCTCGTTTTTCAAATCAAGGGGTAAAGGCACGGGCAAAACATTCCGGACATTCCATTGGGCGGAGTATGATTGAGATGCTCGCTGTTTTGGCCGTTATCGGGATTTTGTCAATCGTGGCTTTGGTCGGATTTACATATGCGATGAATAAACATCGAGCCAATGAGACGATTTATGACGTCATGTTGCGCGGTACCAATGTTCCGATGATTGATGAATATTACTTTGATAAAGAAACGGGCTATGAGTTCCGCTTCCCGGGGTTGGTTAACAACGGTCGTCAAGGGACTTACTACCCGATGACAACACAAAAAGATGACGGGACTTCGTATTACGTCGAAGCAACGGGCGTGACGTATCGGGTATGCGAACTGATATTGAAAATGAACCCGACGGATATTGATCAAATTGTGGTTAACGATTCGGTTTATCAAGGTGACAGTGATATTTGCGGAACGGAAGATGGCCTTGCGATGAAATTCTGTTTCGGCAGTGACGGGACGATTTGCGACGGAACGGGGCAAGGCGGGTCTTCGGGCGGTTCCGGGACAGGCGGCGGCTCCGGCAGTGGTTCCGGCGGTCCTGATGATCCGGATGCTTGTCAACCGGGGTGTACCGCTTGTGAACGATGTGTGGAAGGAACGTGTGTTTTAAAAACGTGTTCCATTTTGTCTTGCCCGGAAGGTCAAGAATCGATGGGGGTAGATGATTGCGGATGTATTATCGGATGCAAAAGCAATTGCCCCGACTTTACCGGATGTGACGGGTGTCGTGAAGAAATCATAGATGAAAACGGGTGTCGGACATGTTCGGAAGATCAGACAATAGCGAAAATGACCGGATCATGTTGTGCAACAGAAAGCGGAACCTGTTGCCCGTTGACGGATGCGGATTGCGCGTGCGTACCGGATGAAGCGTGTACGTGTGAAGACAGAGGCGGAACGACGGTGACGATTGCCGGCGGCAGTTGTTGTAATGAAGCCGTTGATTGTTGCCAAATCAACGCAGGCGATTGCTCGGATTCTTGTGAACCGACAGAGACGGATTGTCCGATTGGTTGCGGTAGCGCTTCGTTATTAAATCCGGGGAAAACATGCTCCGACGGTTCGGAAGGATACTGGACGGTTGAAATCAAAGGTAAACCCGACGGAGAATCCGACGGATGTTGCTTGAATTGCTCGGGTGAGCCCATTCCGCATGCTTTCTGGAACGGTACGGCCGGCGAGTGTTGCTTCGGAATGCCTTATCAAGATCGGAACGGCAATTGGGGATGTTGTAACACCGAAGACGGCAAATGGGTCAGTAAGATTTACGGGGCCGATTCCGGTGAAATGTGCTGTCCGCTGGGGCAAAATGCGTATGTCTGGAGTGAAACGAGCAGCGCATTATGTTGCAACGGCGAAATTGCCCGTAATTCCGATGGCTATTATACTTGTTGCGGAGGCGGTTATCATGCCTTTAACGTTGTGGGTCATCCGGATGGCAACGATATTGGTACGTGCTGTGATCCGGTGTATACGTCAGCCTATTGGCACGTTGAGTATGGTGTACAATGTTGTGGTGAAACGATAATGACGGCTCAATCTTTTAAGCATCAAAATCCACTCGCATGTTGTTCCGAAGGTCAAGAAGCATATTGGCCTCTGAACTCGGGTTCCGGTCAATGTTGCACGGGGACGGTATATATTCCACCGACAGGAACGGACTATGATTGTTGTCGATCGACAGAAGAAGAACCAAAAGAATTGATTGATATTCAATATTCTGATTTTGGGCGGGATCGTCCCACGGGAGACAAAGCGTGTTGTCCGGAGGGACAAACGGCTTATTGGACCGGCAGTGAAGGATACGGATACAATGCGCAATGCTGTGCCGGCGAACCGTATATGGGGATAGATGCTCCGGAATGTTGTCCTGCCTCATATCCAAGCTATGATTACGATACGGGCACAGAGATTTCCATTCGACAGGAAGTCGTATCTGTTACCGGTATCGGAGGTGTTTCTACTTGTTGTGCTTCGGAAGAAAACGGTGTGCCGCTGGCTGGAGCAACGTTCAATAATGTTTATTCTTGGATGTGGGGACCTCGTTGTTGTTATGGGCATATTGAGGCAACTCATCCCTTGTCTAACAGCCCGGCTGATATTGATATTTATCCGACGCGCACCGAAACGGTTTATACGTGTTGTGGACCGGATGAATATTTGGCAACGGCTTTATGTCAAAGTGGAAACAGTGCACGGAGTGTTTGTATTCCGAATGGAACGACGTTAAAAATTTCTGACAGCGATTGCTATTACTGGTATGAATAGATTATTTTTGCTTGTCAACAAGCACAAAAAAAGCTATCATGCGCCCATTGGAAGGGGATCCGTATGCGTCGCAGCGTCATTTTATATGTCTTTTTATTTATATTTTTAGCCTCTCTTATCGGCGGAAGCGTCTTTTCAACCTATAAGTTTTTTATGGAAGAGGGGCCTTTGCCGGTTCGCAAAGAAGTTTTTATTGAAAAAGGCATGAACTTACGGCAGATTGCTTCCTTTTTGAAAAAGGAGGGGATCATTGAAAGTCCGGCTATTTTTACGTTCGGCGTGCGGGCGCATAATAAAGCGGGGGCTATGAAAGCCGGCGAATATTCCATTCCGGCTCGGTCAAGCGCTAAAATGGTGATGGATATTTTGACCGGCGGGCAAACCTATATTCGGCGCGTGACTATTCCCGAGGGCTTGACATCCGGACAGATTGTGGAAATTTTGAATAAAACGGACGGGTTAATCGGGGAAGTGACCTCCGTGCCTAAAAACGGAACATTGTTGCCCGAAACCTATTATTATTCTTTCGGAGATACGCGCCAAAGTGTTATTACGCGGATGCAAAATGCCATGAAACGGACTTTGGATGAATTGTGGCCGACGCGGTATCCTGAAGTACCTTTTAAAAGTCCGGGAGAAGCGGTTATTTTGGCTTCCATCGTTGAAAAAGAAACGTCTCTTTCTGCCGAACGGCGCCATGTTGCGTCTGTGTTTTTGAATCGCTTGGATAAAGGAATGCGCTTGCAGTCTGATCCGACGGTTATTTATGCCGTAACAAACGGAAATTTGCCTTTTAAAAGGAAGCTTTATACAAAAGATCTGCGGATCCAGCATCCGTATAACACGTATGTAATTTACGGATTGCCGCCGGGACCGATCGCTAATCCGGGGCGGGAATCGATTGCAGCCGTTTTAAATCCGATTGAAAGCCAGGATATTTACTTTGTTGCAGACGGAACCGGCGGGCATGTATTCGCGAAAACGTATGACGAACATATTGAAAATGTTAAAAAATGGCGAGCTATTCGGAAGAATAAGACGGCTCGGCAACAGGCCGGTCAAAAAAAGAAAATTCAAACAATTCCGGAACCGCCGGATTTACCGGAAACGTATCAGGGATTGGAAATAACGGAAGAGGTTGATAATCTGTAAAAGGGCCTTCTTTAGGGAGGTTTTTTTATGGGCAGAATTTTCTTGACAGATGTCGGGGGGGGGGGGGAGAGTTG
>CALXTZ010000046.1 GCA_944391545.1 uncultured Alphaproteobacteria bacterium | reverse complement strand
CTTCATAAAAAAAGAGGACCTCTTATTTCCTCTCTTCCCATAAAAAAACACCCCGTTCATCGCGAGGTGTCTTTCTTTTATCTTTAATTATGAAGCATGGTAAACAGCTATTTTCTCAACCAGTTCATCCAATGCTTTTTTATCAACATCTTTAGGTGTTCCTTTTGCCAAAACCGGCGGCAGAATTTGAACATCTTTTAAGTTCCCCAGCATTCCGACAACCTGCTTATCGACCAAAGTTCCCCAACTATATGAACCGATCAAACCAATATACTTTAATGTCGGCTTCAACACATTTGCCAGGAAAATCGGCATAACAACCGCCGGATGAGGTCCCGTTAAAACCGTCGGCGTTGCAACAATCAATCCCATGCTGTCAATTAAATCACTGGCCAGTCCCGTCGCATTCAAATGAACGGCGTCATAGTACTTCACTTGAATTCCTTTTTCCGTTAACCGCTCCGTGATATAATCAACCATTTGATCCGTTGAACCGTACATCGACACACCGACGATCACAACTTGATTTTTCTTGTTCGGCGATGTCCATTCTTTGTACAAATCAATAATGAAGGATGGCTTTTTATAAATCGGCCCATGAGACGAAGCAATCATTTTCGGCGCCATTTCTTCCACGCGCGGAATGTATTTTTGGAAAACACGGGCAAACGGTTGCATGATTTCGGCATAGTAGGCTTTCGCCAACGGAATCAACCGCGGATCGTCTTCCCAGAATAAATCAAAGTTAGTCGCATGCGCCCCGAAAAAGTCCGTTGTAAATAAAATGCCGTCCTCTTTCAAATAAGTAAACATTGTATCCGGCCAGTGAACCCATGGCATCATCATGAATTCCAAAGTTTTATCACCCAAGCTGATCGAATCACCGTCACCGACGACAAGGTAATCTTCTTCCTTTAACGGCAAGAAACCCATTGTAATTTCTTTACATTTTTGATTGGTTACAATCTTTGCCATCGGGTACTTTTTCAACAATCCCGGCAAAGCCCCCGAATGATCCTGTTCCCCGTGATCCGCAATAATATAATCAATATGGTCGATATGAAGTTCGTTTAATTTTTCTTCGATATCTTGTTCAAAAGGCGGATAAACCGTATCAATCAACGCGATTTTCTCGCTGCCCTTGATCAGATAAGAATTATAACTGGTTCCTTCTTCCAACGGCATCAGCTGATCAAACAACGGACGCCGAGGATCTTTTGAACCCACCGCATACACATTTTCAATGATTTTTTGTATTGACATATTTGTCTCCTTTCAGTTTTCTTTCAAAGTAAAAGAAAATCCGCCATTTGACAAGCTTTGTTTTTATTTTTTTAACGCGCATTCGAATTCCGGTCGAACCATCGCCCGACCGGATCAACATTTATCACTTAATCGTCACCGTACAATTCTCTGGCCCGCGTATCCGTTTTTGTAATTTCAATCGCCAAGCCGTTGGCGCGGTACGTTTTCTTTGAATATAAAAGATACCAAAACGGTGAAGAACTTTCAGTATCAACAACCATATTCACGACGGAATTACCGCCGATTTTTTCGGCTTTTTGAATCAAATCATCGTAAATATACACGCCGCCGGAACAAATTAATCCCATTAAAATGCACGTACGTGTGTATTCTCCGCGAACGGAACCTTTGATTTTATATTCTTTCACCGAAATCCGTGTTTTATAGTTAACAGGCAACTTGGTTGTCCCTTCCAACTCATTAAGAGAAGAACACCCCGCCAAACAACAAACACATAAAATCATGAACAGAAACTTTTTCATCTTTGCCTCCTTGTAACCGGTTTCTTATAACATACGATACGATGTTTTTGCAAGTTTCTTCTTGAAATATTTTAACAGGCATCTCATCTTTTGAATATGATGAAAAAATGGGTAGATCTTTTAATACAACTCTTTGCCCTGCTGTTCTTCGGGCTGGCATTATGGCTTGGTTACAACGAAATCCGCAAAATCGGATGGGATCATTTGTTGACTTTAATTTCCCAAACGCCGTTTTGGGTATTGTCGACGGCATTAGCCTTTACGCTGTGCGATTACATCGCTTTTTCGGGGTATGATTTTTTGGCTTTAAAATACATCGGTAAAAAACTGCCCAAAGATAAAGTCGTCGAAGCCGCCATGATCAGTTTTTCCGTTACCAACACGACGGGACATGCCTACATTGCCGGTGGGTCTTTGAGATATATGCTGTATTCGAAACTGGGGTTAACGGAATTGAACGTTCTTAAAATGATTGCTTTCGAAAGCGTCACATACCTGCTCGGCATGGCATGCGTTTTCGATGTGTCTTTGATTTTATCAAGCCTCTTTCACCTGACGCCCGGTTCAACCGACATCAAATGGTTTGATATCGGTGCCGTCGTTGTTTCTTTACTGGTTCTGTTGTACTGGTTTTTTGTCGTCAGACCAAAGCGGAAAATCAACTTTAAAAACATTCAAATTCAAGCCCCCTCTCCCAAAATAACGCTTTTACAAATGTTGGTCGGCAGCATGGACATTGTCGCCGCCTCTTTGGTTTTTTATACCTTGTTACGCTATCACATGGACGTCAACATCATTCACGTTTTTACGATTTTCACATTAGCCCAACTGATCGGTATTTCGACGCAGGTTCCGGGCGGACTGGGTGTTTTTGAAGGTGCTTTTTTATATTTATTCGTTCATACGCCGGCAGAAAAAGGCGGTATTTTAGCCGCCCTCATCACATTCAGAATTTTATACTATTTCGTTCCGTTGGGGTTAACGGGCCTTTTCTTTGCCGGATCACAAATCAAAAAACTGATCCGAAAAGGGAGCTGAAGCTCCCTTTCTTTAACGCATTAAGCATCCGTCGCCTTCCCAAGAATATCCGACAATGATGTCATCTTGAGACGTAAACATCGTCTTGCAATAATAATCAAATGTTTCTCCCAGCGAATCGCCATACGGGTTATAAGCGGAATCTTCTCCGAGCGCTGTGTAATTCGGTGCTTCGCCCGGTACATTCACCTGCCGCTCTTTAATATAAGTAAACAGCTGGCGGCCCGGTGCAATCGTTTGCATATCAACCGGCGCTCCCCACGTCGCGACCAACTGCGCTTCAGACTGCCCCAACCAAGAATGCAGCATGTCGTCATACGACTGGACGGAACGGCACGAAGTTAATGCCAAAGCGCCGACCAGCCCCGCAGCAAATAATTTTGTTTTTGTCATGATGTTTCTCCTTTTTCTGATAAAGAACATGATGGATATAGCAACTAAAAAGAGTAATATCAAGCGCTCGTTTTCTTTATTTTACAACATGCGACAATATGATTGACACGGGAAATCAATAAATCTATTCTACTTGTAGTTGCATATCCGACTCGGTTTTAGGCAACGGATGCAATCTGTAAAGATTGCCAAAAACTAACAGATAAAAAGGAGATTAAAAAATGACTACATTAGGAACACGTTACCCAACTTTAGCTTTCCATACCGGCGGCGTCGGTCAAGCAGATGACGGCATTCCGCCGCAACCGTTTGAAACTTTTTGCTATGACTCTGCGTTAAAACAAGCCAAAATCCACGACTTCAACGTTGTCCCGTATACATCCGTCTTACCGCCGGAATTATTCGGTAACATTGTACCGGTTGAACAAGTTGAAAGTTCTTTTAAACACGGAGCGGTTTTGGAAGTCATCATGGCCGGAAACGGTGCCAGAATTGAAGACCACAAAGCGATTGCGACCGGTATCGGCATCGTTTGGGGTAAAGACAAACAAGGTAATTTTTTGGGCGGATGGGCTGCCGAATACGTTGAATATTTCGACACCTATATTGACGATGATATTGCCAAATCACATGCCGAAATGTGGTTGACGAAATCCATGAATCATGAATTGGAATTGCGCGATGTTGAAAAGCACAGTGAATTTCAAATTTTCCACAATTACATCAATATTACACAAAACTTTGCTTATTCACTGACAGCCTTGGGCTTCTTGAACTTCGAATATGCCCCGGTTGTTGAAATCAAAAAGTAAATATAAAGGCAGGAGTGTCCGACGGGCACTCCTTTTCTTGATTGAAATGAGGTAAATTAAAATGGCACAAAATAAATCTGCACCAGCAAAAACACCCGCCATGTCGACTGCCGGCAAAATGGGTGTGTTTGGATTAGCCGGTATTGTGGTCAGCTCGATGATTGGAGGCGGCATTTTCAGTTTGCCTCAAAATATGGCTCAAAGCGCTTCCATCGGAGCTGTCTTAATTGCGTGGCTCATCACCGGGTTCGGCATGTATTTCATTGCGAACTCTTTCAGAATCTTGTCTATGGCAAAACCAGATTTGACAACCGGCATTTACATGTACAGCAAAGAAGGCTTCGGCCCGTACATGGGCTTCACCATCGGTTGGTCTTATTGGCTCTGCCAGGTTTTCGGAAACGTCGGATATGCTGTTATCACCATGGACGCATTGGATTATTTTTTCCCGGGTGTTTTCACGGGAGGTAATAACCTTTATTCCATTATCGGCGGTTCGCTTTTAATTTGGGGATTTAACTTTTTGGTTTTACGCGGCATGCAACAAGCCAGCGTTGTCAACTTAATCGCCACCATCGCGAAAATGGTTCCGATTTTCCTGTTTATCATCATTTTGTTGTTCTTCTTCAACATTGACAAGTTTGATTTTGATTTCTGGGGTCAAGCCATTGCCGGAAAAGTCAAATCTTTAGGGCCGGTCGGCACACAGGTTAAAAGCACGATGCTTGTCACTTTGTGGGCTTTTATCGGGATTGAAGGGGCTGTTGTTTTGTCAAATCGGGCACGTAGCCAGTCGGATGTCGGTAAAGCGACACTCATCGGTTTCTTGGGTTGTTTGATTATTTATGTCCTGTTATCCATTTTACCGTACGGTTTCATGACACAAGCCGAATTAGCCGTCGTTCCGGATCCGTCCACGGCCGGCGTTTTGGAAAAAGCCGTCGGACCATGGGGTGCTTGGTTGATGAACATCGGTTTGATTGTCGCCACTTTAGCCAGCTGGCTGGCATGGACCATGATTACCGCGCAGATGCCGCAATCTATGGCCGAAGACGGCGCAATGCCGAAAGCTTTTGCCAAAGAAAATACTGCCGGTTCTCCGTCCGTTTCTTTGTGGGTGACAAGTCTTGCCATGCAGCTCGGCATGTTGTTGGTTTACTTTTCCAATAATGCCTGGAACATGATGTTGTCCATTACGGCGGTTATGGTTTTGCCGGCCTATCTAACAAGCACGGCGTATTTGTGGAAAATCTGCGAAGACGGCGAATACCCGTCCGACACGCCAACCAAACGGTCTGCCGCTTTGATTACCAGTGTCTTCGGATCGATTTACGCTTTATGGCTGATTTACGCAGCCGGATTGAATTACCTGTTAATGGCAGCCATTTTGATTGCCTTGGGTATCCCGGTTTACGTTTGGGCCAGAAAACAACACCAAAACGGACAGCCTGTCTTTAAAAAGGCTGAAACCGGACTGGCCGTGATTATTGTCGGTCTCGCGTTGTTTGCGATTTATGCGCTTGCGCGCGGTATCGTTAAGATTTAACGTTCATCCACGAAAGGAAAGCGGCAAATTATTTTGCCGCTTTTCTTTGAAACACCAAACATCGGATAATCCCCGCCAAATCCGGATATTGCCCGATAAGTTCGAATCCGGCCGCCCCGGCCAAAGCAGCTACATCCTTTTCCTGTCCCTGTCCGATTTCAAAGAACAAACGCGCCTGCGGTTTTAAAACGGAACCGACAGAGGCAACGATGGCCCGATAAGCATCCAATCCGTCCGCGCCGCCGTCTAAAGCCGCCATCGGATCGTATAACCGAACGGCTTTATCTAATGTTGCCACCGTTTGCGTCGGAATATAAGGCGGATTAGCCACGACAATATCAAATTGCCCCAACCCGCGTCCCCAATCCGGGTTTGTCCAATCCCGATGCTCAAAGGTTGCCTTTTGAAAATCACGCGCATTTTCACGTGCAATCTTCAACGCTTGTTCCGAAGCATCTATCCCGATCCCGAAAGCATTGGGATATTCACTTAAGCACGCCAACAGCAAACACCCGCTGCCGGTTCCCATATCCAAAATACGATAAGCCCCTTTTTTGTCGGGGAACGACCGCAACACGGCATCAATGATTGTTTCCGAATCCGGGCGCGGATCCAACGTATCTGTTGTTACTTTTAATTCTAATGACCAAAATCCTTTATGACCGATAATTTTGGCGACCGGTTCGCCTTGCAATCGCCGCAACACGAAAGATGCCAGCTGCGTTTCATCTGTCGTTTCGGCCACAAAATAACGCGCATCCAAAAGCGGCGTATCCGAAACCGCTTTCAATTGTTCCGCCAACTGATGAACCAATCTATCCATTTTCAAAAGCAGACAATTTGGCCAATTGATCTTCTTCAATCAACGCTTTGACAAATTGATCCAGCCCCGGCCCGGCCATCACTTCATCCAATTGATAAACCGTTAAATTGATGCGGTGATCGGTCACGCGCCCCTGTGGATAGTTATAAGTCCGAATCCGTTCAGATCGGTCGCCGGAACCGACCTGTTCTTTTCGGGAAGAAGATTGTTCTTCTTCGATTTTACGCCGCTCGATATCATATAATTTTGCCCGAAGCCGTGCCATCGCTTTGTCCCTGTTTTTAAATTGAGATCTCTCTTCCTGGCATTCCACCACGATACCCGTCGGAATATGCGTCAATCGGACGGCACTGGATGTTTTGTTAACATGTTGACCGCCGGCGCCGGAAGACCGGAAAGCATCCATTTTAATGTCTTTTTCTTCATCAATATGAATATCCACGTCTTCGGCTTCCGGCAAAATAGCCACCGTTGCCGCCGATGTATGAACCCGGCCGCTGGCTTCCGTTTCCGGCACGCGTTGTACTCGATGCGCACCGGATTCGAATTTCAAATGCGCAAACACATTATTTCCGGAAATACGCGCCACCGCTTCTTTATAACCGCCCAATCCCGTTTCATTCAATTCCATCGCTTCAAATCGCCAGCCCTTAAAAGAAGCATAGCGTTCATACATCCGAAATAAATCAGCCGCAAACAAAGCCGCTTCTTCTCCGCCCGTTCCGGCGCGCACTTCCAAAATCGCGTTTTTTTCATCGGCAGCATCTTTGGGCAGCAACAATAATTTGACTTCTTGTTCCACGGCCGGCAATTCTTCTTTCAAAGCATAATATTCTTCGGTTGCCAACGCTTTTAATTCCGGATCGTCCGCTTCTTTCATCATCGTGTCGGCTTCATTCAAGTCAGCCTTCATTTTTTTCCATTTTCGGCCGGCTTTAACCACGTCTTCCAATTGACTTTGTTCTTTGGATAACTTAACGATTGTCGCTCCGTCCGATGCTTGCGACAACAGAGCGTTTAATTCTTCGTACCGCTCAATAATCGTTTCCAACTTCATTTCAAAACTCATTTTCAACCTCTTTAAAGAAAATAGATAACATCAAGGGGTGTTTTCATCCCTTTGTTTTTTTCGCAAAAACCCGCTAACGATTTTTCAAAGCTTCGGCAGACAACTGAACCCGAGACCGCACAGCCCCCGACGGCCCCAACGGTTTTATCTTTTCACCGTCGACATAAATGTCCATACCGCCGGCATTGCCTGTTTTCAACATCATGTTTTCACTGTCGTCCGGCACGTCAAACGTTTCGCCGGCTTTTAAAACACGATTAAAGATGAACATGTCTTCATCTTGAATTTCCAACCACACATCCTGATTGGCGACAATCTTAATCCGAGATGTCGGTTCAACCGGCTGTACCGGCGCGACCGGTTCAGTTTCAGATGTTTCAACCACAGGTTCCGTTTCCTCAATGACTTCCGGGATCGGCGTCATTTCCGCTTCAGCCTCGACAATCGGCGGCAAAACGGCCTCTTTCGTTACTTGCTCATAAGACGCGAAATACCAAACGCCCCAAACCAGCGCAATCACAAACAATCCCGCCAAAAGGTAAGATACCGTCGGCATCATGCTGGATCGCTCCGGAATCGGCATCACAACCGGCTTCGGCGTTAAGAAATCCGTTTCCTTTTTGTATTGATCAATTAAAGCTTCAGCATCCAATCCCAAATAAGCCGCATATGTTTTTAAAAACCCGATGGCATACACCTGACCGGGGAAAACATCGTATTGACTGTTTTCCAAAGCCTCCAAATAAGAAGGGCGAATACACAATTGATCTGCGATGCGTTTGACTTCCCGGCGGCGTTTTTGACGCGCACGGGCAAGAATTTGACCGACTTTCAAATCCGTTTCTTCTTTTTTATCTTCTGTCGACGCCTCGACAGGCATTTGTTTTGTTTTTGCCATTTATTCGACCTTTTGTTATGATTTTCTATCCTATCAAGGTTTAAAAATTTTTCAATCCTTTTTTAAAAAAAATCAATGAATTGAAAGTGAATCAAAAACAAAGTCAAGACAGCCCCGAATGCCAAATGCGGCCCGTATGCACCGCACCGTCTGCGCATCACGACGGACCAGACCCAAAAAGAGACAACCGAAATCATCAAAAGGACGCTTAACCCCCAAAGGCCGAACCAAGCCCCCAAAGCCGTCAACATTTTCACATCTCCGCCGCCGAAACTGTCTTTCATAAAAGGATGAACAATCAAAACGGAAACGGTCGGCAGCATATACCCGTACACGGCGCCCGCAAAACTGGCTGCCGGCGTCATTTCTCCGCCCCAAATACTGAAACCGAATCCTAAAAACAACAGCGGAATTGTCAAGACGTCCGGCAGTAAATAATATTGGTCATCAATCGCCGTTAAAAGAGCTAAAATGCAAAACAACATTTTCAGCCAAATGTGAGCTTGCGGCGCAAACGTCACGTCACTGACCCGAAAGAAAAAAGCCAACAAAAAGCCCCACATAATGCCGTAACAAATCAACTCCATCCACTTTTCGCGTAAAAGCGGCCGACGGCGGGAAGAAATTCCGCGAGGCCATCTGGGCCTGTGCCAAATAAGCGCCAAAGCCGTGCCCGGGTCTGTCGGCAGGAACTTGCCGAACCGACTGGCAATCAACGGAACACACAACCCGAAGACAAAGGCAAAAATAAAAGAGCTCATCACTTTTGTTCTTTCCTATTTGATGACGTTACGGCTTGACTGTATCGTGTTTTATCCGAAATTGCAACCTCTCGTTTACGGAAAATGAAAAACTTTAAAAAAGACTCCCTTTTTTTCGGATTTCATCCTATATTAAGTAAAAATAAAAAACGAAAGGAAACAAAAATGACACAACAAACACCTCGGCCTGTTGTCTTATGCGTCTTGGACGGATGGGGATATCGGGCAGACAAACAAGATAACGCAATTGAAACCGGCAACACCCCCAACTGGCATCGGTGGATGAAAGAATATCCGACTGCAACCATGCACACATCCGGATTGGATGTCGGATTGCCGGACGGACAGATGGGCAATTCGGAAGTCGGCCACACAAATCTGGGCGCCGGCCGTGTTGTGATGCAGGATTTGCCGCGCATCGATCAAGCCATTAAAACCGGTGAAATCAAATCCAATCCCGTGTTGTTAGATTTCATTGCGAAGCTGAAAGAAAGCAAAGGTCGTTGCCATCTGATGGGGTTGATGTCGCCGGGCGGCGTTCACTCCCATATGAACCACTTTATTGCGCTGGCTGAAATTTTAGATGAAGCCGGCATTCCCGTTTGTGTGGATGCTTACTTGGACGGCCGGGATACGCCGCCTGATTCCGGACGCGGTTATGTTGAACGGTTTACACAGGAAACAAAAGACTTAAAAAACACACGCATTGCCGTCGTTTGCGGCCGGTACTATGCGATGGACAGAGACAATCGGTGGGAACGCGTCACATTGGCGTATGATGCATTGGTCAAAGCTGATGCGCCTCGGTTTAAAACAGCCGATGAAGCTATCCAAGCTTCTTATGAAGCCGGCGTAACGGATGAATTTATGAAACCGGTTGTCATCGGTGATTACGACGGCATGAAAGACGGAGACGGCGTGTTGATGGTGAACTATCGTTCCGATCGGGCCAGAGAAATTTTGGAAATGTTGCTCAATCCCACTTTT
>CALXTZ010000045.1 GCA_944391545.1 uncultured Alphaproteobacteria bacterium | reverse complement strand
CAGATAACGGACAATCAAACGGCTTTGCCGGCCATGTTTGAAGGTCAGGAATACCAAGAACAAATCGCACAGGTCGAACAAAATTTTCAAACGCAAAAGGAAGAATACTACAACCAATTGCAAGACATTGCCAAAGGCAAGAAAAACGTTGCCGTTTTAAGAATGCCGACCGGTTTGGTTGTTGCGCCGACCAAAAACGGGGAAGTTTTAACGCCCGAAACCTTTGATAAGCTGCCCAAAGCAACCCGCAAGGCGATTTTGGAACAAATGAACGAAACACAGGCCAAATTAGAACAGGCTGTCAAAGAAGTTCCGAAATGGGAAAAAGAACAAAAAGAACAGATCAACACATTAAACGAGCTTTTGACGCATCAAACTGTTCACCAAGCCATGCATGATCTTATGAAAAAATATGATGATGTCGCGGATGTCAAAGCCTATTTAAACGACATGCGCAAAGATATCGTTGATCATGTCTCCTTGTTTTTGGATACGAATAAAAATGAAGAGGAAGCCGATCAAGTCAGCGCTTTTGTTAAAAAATCGCAAAAAGCGTCTCAAATCATGAACCGGTACAAAGTCAATTTGTTGGTCAGTAACGCGGGTAAAAAAGGGGCGCCCGTTTTATATTTGGACCATCCGAATCTGCCTAATTTAGTCGGCCGCATGGAACGGATGCAACAATTCGGCATGCTCATCACGGATTTCAGCTTGATTAAAGCCGGCGCGTTGCATCAAGCCAACGGCGGTTATTTGATTATCGACGCGCGGGATTTGTGTTCACATCCGGCAGCGTGGGAAAGCTTAAAACGATCTTTAAAATCCAAAAGTATCCACATTGAATCGGCCGAAGAAGAATCCGGTGTTGTCAGCACAACGACATTGGAACCGGAGGCTATTCCACTGAACATTAAAATTGTTCTAATCGGTGAAAACGACCTGTATTATGCTTTAAGCGAAAATGATGCGGACTTTTCCAACTTGTTCAAGGTTGAAGCTAACTTTTATCCGCGTATTGACCGTAATGAAGAAAATATCGGCAAATACATGTCTTTAATGACAACGCTGTGTAAAAAGTACAAATTAAAAGCTTTTACAAAAGACGCTTTGGAACGATTGATTGAATACGCGTCTCGCTTATCGCAGGATCAAGAAAAATTAACAACGCGGTTAAGTCTGATTTCCGACTTAATGAAAGAGGCTGATTATTTCGCACGGCGCGCCAAAGCAAAAGCGGTTGCCAAAGAACATATCGAAAAAGCAATCGCCGCTAAAGTCAGCCGGTCGGACAACTTACATAAACGCATGTTGGAACACATTCAAAACGGAACGATTTTGATTAATACGCAAGGCCGGCAAATCGGTCAAATCAATATTTTGGCCGTTCAGGAATTCGGGCATTTATCTTTCGGTCGCCCCAGCCGTCTGACTTGTCAAACCCGCATCGGATCGGGCGAGATTATTGACATTGAACGCGAAGTGGACTTGGGCGGGCCGTTTCATTCCAAGGGCGTGTTGATTTTATCGTCCTTTGTCGCTTCTCACTTCGCCAAAGAAGAACCGCTGTCTTTAAATGCAAGTCTTGTTATCGAACAATCATATGGCCCGATTGATGGGGATTCGGCCTCCAGTGCCGAATTATACGCCCTGTTGTCATCCATATCCGGGGTTGCGTTGGATCAAGGCATTGCCGTCACCGGTTCTGTCAACCAGCTGGGACAAGTCCAAGCCATCGGTGCCGTTAACGAGAAAATCGAAGGCTTTTTCGATGTTTGCCGTGTCAAAGGCTTAACGGGAACGCAAGGTGTCATCATTCCGACAGCGAATATTCGGAATTTAATGTTGCGTTCGGATGTTGTGGAGGCCGTTCAACAAAGACTGTTCCATATTTATGCCGTTGAAACCATTGAACAGGGTTTGGAAATTCTGACAGGAATTCCGACCGGGCAGCCGAATGCAAAAGGCAAATATCCGTCGGATACATTGTACGGCCGCATTCAAGAACAATTGCACACCTATTACGTCAAAGTTCAAAAAGAAAACGACCGAGCGGACAAACGCAAAAAACGCGTTACGCCTTATTAAAAACGACTTTCCCGATTTGCTGACTGAAATAAAGGTGCTTCTTTCTTTTGGCGTCGATAAAATTCGTCAATGTTTTTCGATATATTTGTTGTTTTTCATATTTATGCAACTTTAGTCTTTACATTTTTAATTTTTTAGTATATTATATACAAAATGTTATACAAAAGAGAGGGGCCAACTATGATCGAACAACATGTTCAAGAAGAAGATGTGTCTGTTCTTTTATCAGACTATGAGCATCACCCGAAAGAATTACAAAAAATCATCACGCATGATTCGTATAAAACGCATGCGATGCGTGTCTTGGCACAAAAAGTTTTACTGGATAAGCTGCAAGAAGCTCTCCTGTCCAAAAACACGGATGCTTTTAATACGATTATATCCGCTTTTAGCAACCATCAATTAGAAACCGGCGTGAATGAACGCGGCCGACTGACCATGGAACAAGCTCAAAACGAAAATCAATTAAATGAATTGCTGCTTGTGGCGGCTCAATCGGGACAAAAAGATGCCGTGATTCAGCTGGTTCGTTTAGGCGCCGACATCAAAACACAAAACAAACAAAAACAAAACGCTTTTCATTTACTGATTGAAAAAGATCCGTTTTTATCTTTCGGCACGAATGCGCTCTCTTTTCAAAAAAGCGATCCGGCCGTTGCGCGGCATCGGTTCAATCTGTCTTTACTCAATCCGTCAAATCATTTGCAAACGGCACAAAATATTTTAAGTGCGTTGTCGCAACCGAATGCAGCTTTCTTAACCCCGGTCGCCTTATTGATAAAACGATTGCCGTCACCGCTCGTCGGACATGCGCATCCGAGAGCGCATGCTTTGTATCAAGCCAAACTCGACTCGATCGATGCCTTGCATCAAACAGGCTATAATTTCAACACGCCGGAAGATTTTCCGATGCACCAACCGTTGGTAATTGCACATACACAGCCGCATCCGGACTGTGATTTAATTGAACGATTGTTATGGGCCGAAGCAGATTACCCGACTTTTGAATGTCGGAGCAAGCTTTATAAAACAGCGCCGACCGATGTCAAAACCGTTATGCGCCGTTTTATTTGCAATAAGCATAATTGCTCTGCTTTAACTGCCTATTTGTATCTTTGCGGCATCATGAAAGAACACTTTGTTTTAAACATGCCGTCCAAAACCAAACAAGCTTATTTCATGGCCGAATCACATCAAGGCTTTGAAAGGAAATAACATGTATTGCCTGCGTGATTTCGTTGACCGGAACGATCCGATCTTGCAAAAAGGCGTCTCCGCGCTTGAACGAAAAAGATTAGATCTTTTTGAGAACGTGTTGAATGATCCGGCTTTTGATGCCGGTTCCTTTACGGCACGTGCATTGCTGTACGAAGCGGCCGAACAAACCTGCATCGATGCTTTTTATATGCTCGGTAACCGCGGAGTCTCGCTCTACGACAACGATCAACACCCCTCTTCCCAAAAACCGCATGCGTTATCCGTTCATCATTTGCCGGCAGTCAGTATTTTTTTGGAAGAAACACCGTTACATGTTTTATTTCGTAAATGCAATTTAACGAGCGTGTTTGATTTGGATTTAGGGTCTTATTTTCATGCAGCCGACTTAATCAAAACATTCAACACGGTTGCACAGAAAAATTACACACCGGTTTTGAAGCCTTCTCAAGATTCACCGCTGTCAGCCCAATCGCCTTTAGACACCTTGTGGGCTCATTACCAAAACCAACAAAAGTTTTTTGAAACGCATGCGGATGATCAAAGTCAAACCGAGTTAAATCTGCGCATGGCGCAATTTTTATCGTCTTGTCTTCAATTTATACCGGACTTAACCATACCGTCTCTTTTCGATAAACCGACTCTTTTAAAAAATGCGCTTGAAACGGCTGACATTCCGTGTATTTTCGTTTTAGCCAACCCGACAATTGCCCAACTCAACCGCCGAAAATATCTTTTTTCGCCCAAAGAAGCTCGTTTTTTCCAAACCTGCCCGTTTATCGACGAAGATCTGAAGCAGGAAATGAACTGCCCGATTTTGCCGATCAAACAAACGTGTCATTCACAACCGGTCGGATTTTGGCAACGGCTTAAAAAAAATTTTGCGCGGCAATTATAAAAAAACCGCCTCAAACGAGGCGGCTTTTCTTTACTTTTTCTTTTTGGTCAAAACACCAACCGGTTCACCGTAATACGCTTTCCGATACAACTCTTTAATTTCAGAGATTAACGGATAGCGCGCATTACCGCCCGTGCATTGATCATCAAAAGCTTCTTCAGCCAATTCATCCAATCGATCAAAGAATTCTTTTTCATCAATGCCGACTTCTTTAAAGGACATCGGAACATTCATGTCTTTCTTCATGTCCTGGATGGAAGCAATCAACCGACGGACTTTTTCGTCAATATCATCCGGGCAGTCTTCGGCCAATCGCAGGAAGTCCGCCAATCGACCGTAACGCCCTTTGACAAACGGGTATTTGTATTGCGGTAACAATCCTTGTTTCACGGGATTATCCGTCGCATTAAATTCAATCACGTACGGCAACAAAATCGCATTCGCCAACCCGTGCGCCACATGGTACATGGCACCGACTTTGTGCGCCATGGAGTGACAAACACCTAAAAACGCATTGGCAAACGCCATACCGCCCAACGTTGCGGCATAATGCATTTTTTCACGGGCAATCGGATCGTTCGCTCCTTCGTGATAAGACCGTTGCAAATATTTATAGACCAACCGCAGCCCTTCACAGGCGCTGCCGTCCGTCAAATTCGTTGCATAAATGGAAGTATACGCTTCGACACAGTGCGTTAAAACATCCAATCCGGAGTAAGCGGTCAACCCTTTGGGCATAGACATAACAAAATCCGGATCGATAATCGCCATATCCGGCGTCAACGCATAATCGGTAATCGGATATTTTTGACCCGTTGCATCATCCGTAATCACCGTAAACGGCGTCACTTCGGATCCGGTACCGGATGTTGTCGGAATTGCCACCATAATAGCTTTATTGCCTAATTTCGGGAACGTGCAAATCCGTTTACGAATATCCATGAACCGCATCGCAATATCATCGAATTTTAATTCCGGTTGTTCATACATCAGCCAAATAATCTTGGCCGCATCCATCGGCGATCCGCCGCCCAAAGAAATAAACACATCCGGTTGGAAGTTTTTAACCATATCCAGTGCTTCATGCACATTGGACAGATCCGGATCCGGCCGGACGCTGCTGTAGACTTGAACTTGGATATCCAAGTCTTCCAATATTTTTTCCAACCGCGCCACATGGCCGATGGTTTCCATTGTTTTATCCGTCACCAAGAAAGCTTTTTTGCGGCCCTTTAGTTCCGCCAGCGCTTGCGTGACACAGCCCGGTTTAAAGTAAATCTTCGGAGGCACCTTAAACCACAACATATTTTCGCGGCGTTCCGCAACAGTTTTCGTGTTCATTAAATGTTTCACCCCTATGTTTTCACTGACGGAGTTACCGCCCCAAGAACCGCATCCCAACGTTAAAGACGGCGGCAACTTAAAGTTATACACATCCCCGATAGCGCCTTGTGCCGCCGGCATGTTAATCAATGTCCGACCGGTTGTCAGCGTTTTTTGGAACAAATTGATGTGTTCTTCATTCAATTCGTTTGTATATAACACGGATGTGTGTCCGGCACCGCCGAGTTCAATCAGCTTTTGAGCCATTTCAACCGCATGTTCGTATGTGTCGGCTTTGTAAAAAGCCAAAACCGGCGACAGTTTTTCATGCGCAAACGGATTGGAAATGTCGACAGATGTCGTTTCGGCAATTAAGACTTTGGTTTTCGGATCGACCGTAAAGCCCGCTAATTCGGCAATACGCGCAGCGGATTGTCCCACAATCTGATTATTGAGCTTGCCGTCTTTAAACAAAACCTTTTTTAATTGCTGTTTTTCCTTATCCGTCACAAAATGACAACCGCGTTTGATAAACTCTGCTTTTGCCGCGTCATAAATCGGCGCTTCCGCAATCACGGCTTGTTCGGACGCACAAATCATCCCGTTATCAAATGTCTTGCTCATAATGACGGAAGACACAGCCATTTTCATATTCGCCGTCGTATCAATGACGACCGGTGTATTGCCGGCGCCGACTCCGATAGCCGGATTGCCGGAACTGTAAGCAGCCTTCACCATACCGGGACCGCCGGTCGCTAAAATCAACGCAATATTTTTGTGCTTCATTAAGTAACCGGTCAAATCCGGAGTCGGATTGTCAACCCAGGAAATAATATCTTCGGGCGCGCCGGCAGCAACCGCCGCATCCAACACGATTTTAGCCGCATAATTGGTGCATTTTTTTGCACGCGGATGAGGCGCAAAAATAATAGCATTGCGTGTTTTTAACGCCAACAAAGATTTAAAAATCGCCGTTGAAGTCGGATTCGTTGTCGGAATAATGCCGGCGATAATGCCGATCGGTTCGGCGATTTGCCGATAGCCTTCGGATTCATCATCGCAAATAATACCGCAAGTTTTGGTATCTTTATAGCTGTTGTAAATGTATTCGGCCGCGAAATGATTTTTAATAACCTTGTCTTCCACAATGCCCATGCCGGTTTCCTCAACCGCCATTTTAGACAAAGGAATTCGTGCCGCAGAGGCCGCTTTGGCTGCTGCTTGGAAAATAGCATCCACTTGTTCTTGCGTGTATGTTGCATAGATTTTTTGGGCTTTTTTTGCCTTTTCCACCAAATCGTCAACGATTTTTTGAGCTTCTTCCAAACTCATATTTTGCTGATTGTCCATGTGTTTCAACTCCTCTATAATCAAGATAAAGTCATTATAAAAAACTCAAAAGAAAAGCGCAACAAAAAAGATAAAAAAATATCTTATTAAAACAAAGAAGAGCCGTTTGGCTCTTTTTGCTTTTAATACATTTCCTGCGTGTCTTTTACAAATGAGAACGTGTGCGGAACCTCTTTTGCATCATTGATTTTACCGGCAGCTTCCATATCCTGATACGGCAGCTCTTTGTCATCCAAAATCAACCGACCGTTTAAAGCGGATCCTTCCATAAACGCCTGCATATAAATCTTGCGCGGATCGCCCCACAACAGCATTTTGGGGAAATTCGGTTGGCCGTATTTATCAAAAACCAGTTTCCAGAATAAATCCCGCCGCGCCGTTTTCTTGGCAGCATCTTTGTAACTGGTCCCGAGCGAATTATCCCCGAAAGACGTGTAATCGATGCGAGACGCTTGATTTTCCGTCAATCCGGAAACAAATGAAACGACGATTTGTTCTTTTGTCACCGCATTATCCAACCGCAATTCTGAAATGTAATAAACATTATCAGCCTGCGCCTGAGTCCGAACACAATCATGAATTAGCCGCAATTGCGCGAATCCGTTTTGTCGGCATTGTTGTTCGTAAGCCGTCGTCATAAACAACGGAATTGCATAAGCAACATTGCTGACCGTGAAACCGTTATCCTGTGCGATTGAGATGATTTCTTCGGGCGTCATATGCAATTTCATTCCCATAATATCGAAATTTTCAGCCAAATGAGGCGCCTGAACACTCGGCAAAGCCTGACCGATGGTCGTCGGCATTCCGGGTTTGGGAACGACAACGACATTTGATGCCGGAGCAGCCGTTTGCTGTTTTTCCTGTTTTTGAGAAGCAGCCGGTTCTCTGGCCGCCCGCGGTTCGCGTTTCGGAGCCGGGGTTTCTTTCTTTTCTTCGACGACGGGTTCATCCGCTTTTTTAGCCACAATCTGAATATCCTGAGTCGGATAAGCCGGTTGGAAAGAGACATCCGGCACGCTCACTTCAGCCGGAGTCTGCATTGACGCCGTCTCTAACGTTAAAGGTTGATTGTTAAAAGGCGCACCGATTTCCTGCTGCGCTTCAGCAGACTTAATTCGAATCGCCGGGAATGGATCCGGAGCAATTTTAATTTCTTCGGCCGGCTCGGCTCCTTTCCCGATATTGGGCGTCCGACGAGCCGTTCGTCTGGATCTTGACGAAGAAGCCTGTTCTTCTTGAGATTTTTGGATTTTTTCCTCTACCGACATAAACAATGGAACTTCGATATCCGCCGCCAACGCTTGAATCGCATAGAGACAGAAACCACACACAATGAGCGCACTTTTACATTTCATGATTGTCTTTTCCATTTTTTAATATTATTTTACATGTATTCTATCATAGAAAGAAAAAGTGAATAAACAATAAATATTTTTTAAAAAGGTAAAATTAATGATAAATTTAAAAAAAGTATGTGTTTTTTGCGGAACAAAAACGGGAAACACCCCTATCTACGAAGAAACGGCTCGTAAATTGGGACTATTATTGGCTCAAAATCAATTGGAGCTTGTGTACGGTGCCGGCGGAACCGGTGTTATGAAAGCTGTCGCCGAAGGGACTAAAATGGGCGGCGGCCGCGTTACGGGAATCACGATTCAACATTTATTCGATATTGAACGACCTGACTTAATGAAATCCAACATGGATGAATTAAAAGTATACCAACGTATGTTCGCGCGAAAAGTCGCTATGACGGAAGTTTCCGATGCTTTTTGTGTTCTGCCGGGCGGCTTGGGCACGATGGATGAAATGTTCGAATTAATGGTTTTAAAACAACTCGGCATTATGAATAAACCGATTATCGTCTTGAATATCAATGATTTTTTCAGTGATCTCAAAGCCTTGTTGCATCAATTGATTCGCGACGGCTTTGTCAAACCGCACCATGCGGAAACGATTACGTTTGTATCTCACGTTGAAGATGTTATCCCCACTATTCGCGCAGAACTTGAAAAAATTGCTTGCCAAACGGAACAAACGCTTTAATATTATAAAGAAAAAAGACTGAAAAAGAAAATGGGACAAATAAAAACTTTATTTCTGTTACGGCACGGCCTGCTAATCTTATTAAGCGGGTTTCTTTTATTAAGTGCTTGCGCAACGGTTCCGACGGATCCGATTGCTCGTGAAGAATATGAACAACGAAACGATCCTCTGGAGCCGATGAATCGAAAAATTTCATCTTTCAACATGGTTGTTAATAAATACATTTATCGCCCATTCAGTCACATCTATCGCCAAATGACGCCCGAATTTGTCAGAACGGGGATAACGAATTTTTCGACGAACCTGCGTCAGCCCGTCATTTTCGTCAACGCGATTTTGCAAGGTGATTTTGAAGACGGTGCTCAAACTTTCGGACGTTTCTTTACCAATACGACGTTAGGCATCGGCGGTTTGTTTGATGTTGCCACCAAATTCGACATTGCAGCTCCCCAAAAAGATTTCGGACAAACGCTTTATAAATGGGGTTTAAAACAAGAAGGCCCTTATCTGGTCATTCCGTTCTTGGGGCCGTCGAATGTGCGTGATACAACCGGAATGGTTGCCGGATTTTTCATTGACCCGGTCGACTGGGCATTACCTAAAGCCGAAAAAGGGCTTCTTTGGTGGCGTTACGGTATTCAGGCTGTTTCCGACGTCAACAAATCGACTGATTTGATTTATAATTTGGAACAATCTTCCGTCGATCCGTACGCGACAATGCGGACAATGTATCGCCAAAACCGGCGCCAATTCTTGTCCGGAGATGATGAGTCTGCCAAAGAAAACTATGACTTTGACTTCCCGGATTTTGAAGAAAGTGATGATGAATTTTAAACCAAAAGGATAATTGATATGAAAAAACTGCTTTTGCTTATATGCGCGCTTTTGTTGCAAACCGCTTCGGTTCATGCAGACGAAAAACCATCCGTTTTGTTTGTCAAAAATTTAACGGACGAAGTTATTACGAATGTTTTAAAATCAAAAGATACACAACAACAAAAAACAGAACGGTTTGAAAAATATTTCTTAAAAGCGCTGGATACTCAAAATATCGGCAAATTTGTTTTAGGCCGTTATGTACGAACAACCTCGAAAGAAGACCAAGAAGCGTTTATCAAGGCTTTTACGGATATGGCCTTAAAAAGCTGGGCAGATAAATTTAACCTTTACACGGGGCAACAACTGACTTTCCAAGGGGAACGGCCGGCAGAGGGCAAAAATCAAGTTTACGTGGACAGCCTTATTCAAAACGACCCCAATCCGGTACAGGTGATTTGGCGTTTGCGCGAAAAGAACGGCGATTACAAAATCGTTGACATTATTGTGGAAGGGGTCAGTATGGCCTTAAGCTATCGAAATGAATATACGGCCTTCCTGCAAAATCATACATTGCCGGAATTAACACAGAAGTTAACAGAACAGGCCGAAGCATTCGTTCCGTCTAGAAAATAAAAAAGAAGCTCCTGACCGGGAGCTTTTTTTATTGACAATTGATTGGGGATGGGGTAGAAAAAACTCATTAAGGAAAGGGAATATACCATGAATTTCTTCAAT
>CALXTZ010000044.1 GCA_944391545.1 uncultured Alphaproteobacteria bacterium | reverse complement strand
AAAACCCCCGAAGGACAGACATTTTGTTTTATCCCTAAAAAAAAACAACCCCCTCCCCAAAACCCGAAACCCCCCCCCCCCCAATCAAGAAAATTTTGCATAAAAAGAGTATGAGACGTGATAAAATATGCCGTTTCTGTGAAAAGACTTTCCGTGATCGCACAAATCAAACCACAATTATCTCTAATCCCTTAAAAAAGAGGGCCGTTTAAAACAGCCCTCTTTCCTTTAAAAAATGAACCGATTAAAACCGTTTCTCGGCCGCCGTAATGACTTCCAAACCGCCCATATACGGTCTTAACGCTTCCGGAACAACAATTGTACCGTCTTTTTGTTGATAGTTTTCCATCACGGCAATCAATGTCCGTCCGACAGCCAATCCGGAACCGTTTAACGTGTGAACATATTCAGTTCCTTTTTGCCCTTTCGGCCGGAAACGCGCATTCATGCGGCGTGCTTGGAAAGGTCCGCAGTTGGAACAGCTGGAAATTTCACGATACCGACCTTGTCCCGGCAACCAAACTTCCAAGTCGTACGTTTGCATCGAACAAAAGCCCATATCACCCGTCGACAAACAAACAACCCGATACGGCAGCCCTAATTTTTGTAAGATTCCTTCGGCACAACCGGTCATCCGTTCCAGTTCATTGAAAGATTCTTCGGGTTTCACAATGCTGACCAATTCATCTTTATAAAACTGATGTTGACGAATCATGCCGCGCGTATCACGTCCGGCAGACCCGGCTTCAGACCGAAAGCACGGTGTCAAAGCCGTAACCCGGATGGGTAATTGGTCTTCTTCCAAAATTTTGCCGGCCACAGAGTTCGTTAACGAAACTTCCGCCGTCGGGATGAGGTAATACCCATTGGTTGTTTTGAACAAATCTTCTTCGAATTTCGGCAGGTTGCCGGTTCCGAAAGCCGCATTATCTTTGACCAACAACGGCACTTCCATTTCCATGTAACCGTTTTGCGTCGTATGCGTATCAATCATAAATTGACCGATTGCACGTTCAAGACGAGCCAAAGCTCCTTTTAAAATTGTAAACCGAGCCCCTGACATAACAGCTGCTTGATCAGAATCCATCAAACCTAGTTTTTCCCCAATTTCAAAATGTTCCAATGGCTTAAAATCGAACTCGCGAGGCGTTCCAACGCGACGAACTTCTTCATTCGCCGTTTCATCCGGCCCGTCCGGACAACGATCCGACGGAATATTCGGCAAAGAAGACAAAATTTTGTTGATATTCTCGCCCATAATCCGAACTTTTTCTTCCTTTTCGGCCATCTCTTTTTTAATTTCTGCCACTTCGGCCATAATCGGATTAATGTCGCCGCCAGCCTTTTTCACAGTCCCGATGCTGGAAGACAACTCATTACGTTTTGCTTGCATTTCTTGGAGGGAAGTCTGCATAGAGCGATATTCTTTATCCAATTCCAACACACTGGTTGAGATAGGCTCCAATCCACGTCTGGTGAGCGCTCTGTCAAACAAGTCGGGATTTTCCCGAATCCATTTTATATCATACATAATTTTTCCCTTCGTTTTAACAAAAATATGCTTAATTCATACAACAAAAGCAACGGAATCGCCAATGCAACCTGACTGACAACATCGGGAGGCGTCAACACGGCTGCCACAATGAAAATCACAACAATCATCACGCGCCGATATGAAATCAGGGTTTTACTGGTAATGATCCCGGCTTTGCCGAGCAATAATAACACAAGAGGCATCTCGAATGCAAGCCCAAAAGCCGTCAAAAGATGCAATGTCAATGAAATATATTCGGAAACTTTAGCCTCTAACTGAATGGGCAACAGCGTATCAACCGTTTGATAATCCAAAAAGAAGACGTAAGATAGCGGCAAAACCACAAAATACGCGAAAAAGCATCCGATTAAAAATAAAACGGGTGCCCCGATGACAAACCCCATCAACGCACGCCGCTCATGTGGGAAAAGCGCCGGAATGACAAACCGATATAATTGGTAACCGATAACGGGCAGGCTTAAAATAAAACCGGCCAACAAACTGACTTTAAAAGAAATAATAAAACCTTCGGCGACGCCGGTATAAATCAGTCGATTGGTTGCCGTTGTCTGTTGCATCGCCACAAACAGCGGATGAATCAGAAAGTTCATCAGCTGCACACGGAAAAAGTACGCGCCGAAAGAGAAAATCGCCACAGCTGCGGCACAAATCATCAGCCGCATGCGAAGCTCTAAAAAATGCGACCAAAGCGGCGCTTCTTTGTCCTGGACTTTACCGGTCATCATCCGCTTCTTTCAGGGCGTCGTTCAAATCTTTTTTAAATTGATGCCACACCCGCGAAGAACGACCGATCACTCGACCGGCCGTTTTCAAAAAAGGACGCACTTGATCCGGCCCCATCACCAACAGAGCCACACCCGCAATCACAAGAAATTCCCAACCGCTGATACCGAACACGGAAGACCTATTTCACGGTCTTGGCTGCTGTTTTCTTCGCCGGTGCCGTTTTCTTGGATGTCGTTTTTTTCGTTGCTGCCGCTTTTTTTACCGGCGCTTTTGAGGCAGTTGTTTTCTTGGCCGGCGCCTTTTTCGCTGCCGGTTTTACGGCCGTTTTCTTAACGACCGGTTTTGCTGATGCTTTTTTGACAACCGCTTTTTTCTCCGGCGCCTTTTTTTCAACAGGTTGAACCGCAACAGGTTCTTTCTTTTCATAAACCGAAACCGTTTTCAAAGCGGATTCCAAATCTTCTTCCTCGCCGTCTTTCAGACCTTTTTTAAAGGAATTGACCGAAGAACCCAATGCTCTGGCCAATTTCGGCACTTGAGAGCCTCCGAATAAGACCAAAACGACCAATAAAATAAGTAAACCTTCCGTTGAACCAATCATCATTTTCTCCTTTATAATATGAAGTTAAATAAATACACAAACTGTTTCATCATCCACGACATATACGTACTGATGATGTCCAGATTATAACCAAAAGCATCTCCCAGCAAGGGAAATCCGATTAAAATCACCATTAAAACCAAAAAACCGTATTTTTCCGTTTCAGAATAACGAACCGCCCATTTCATCGGCAATAAAGACGTCACGATCCGCCCGCCGTCCAACGGCAGCAACGGGAACAAATTAAAGGCGCACAGAGATAAATTAATTAAAATGCCGTATTGGCAAAATGCCGCCAGCCACGTCATTCCGGGCGTCGGGGCGCTATAAGTCAAAACACTTTTAAAGCCGACAGCAAACAACACCGCCAAAATCAAATTCATGCCCGGCCCGGCCGCAGCGACCAGTCCCATATCTTTTTTCGGATGATGAAGAGCGGCAAAATTGACCGGAACCGGTTTGGCCCAACCGAACATAAAACCGGCATTCGACATGAACAAGATTCCGGGTACCAATAAGCTGCCCACGGGATCCACATGCGCTATTGGATTAAGCGTCAAACGACCGGCTCGTTTAGCCGTTGTATCTCCCAGCATCAAAGCCATCCATCCGTGCGCCATTTCATGCAGAATGATTGATAAAAACAACGGCAGAACAAAAGCCAGCAAATCCATCGGATTATCCATTTTTCAAACTTTCCGCTTTGACATACCGCGCCAAAGATTTATCCGACAGAGGCGGAAGCACGGCCGCAACCGCCTGCATTTCATCCAAACATCCGTTGCAATGCAAAACAGCGTCGCATCCGGCTTTCAGACAATCCGATGCCAACACGTCCGGTCGTCCCTTTAAGGCACCCATAGAAATATCATCACACACCAAAAACCCCTGGAAACCGATGTCGCGGCGGACAAAGTCCAAAACTTTGCGAGACAATGTCGCCGGTTTTTGATCATCCAACGCCGTATACAGCACATGCGCCGTCA
The DNA here is from genome assembly GCA_944391545.1 of uncultured Alphaproteobacteria bacterium. Classification (GTDB taxonomy): domain Bacteria; phylum Pseudomonadota; class Alphaproteobacteria; order CAAHEQ01; family UBA3637; genus CALXXA01. Next base: position 7,319 of record CALXTZ010000044.1, on the reverse strand, counting down.
TACCCCACACATGCTTATGCGCGCGACGAAACGGCGTAAAATCCGTTTCCAAAGCTTTCAAATCCGCCGAAACAACCGGCAAGTCCGCATGCGGATCACAGGATGCTTTGCCATAACCCGGAATATGCTTAATGACCGGCATCAAACCTTTGTTCAACATGGTTTCAACGGCTGTGTTGCCCAAAATTGACACGATTTCGGGATTCGAACTGAACAAACGTTTCCCCAAAACCGAATGCGTATCCGAAGATGCCACATCCAAACACGGCCAACAATCGACATTAATCCCAACATCTAACAACATATCAGCCAATTTTTCGGCATGCTTGGTGACGGCCTTCAAAGCTTCTGCCGGTGTTTTTTCCACATACCAATCGCCGTATGTTCGCGCAAAAGGAAGCCCTTCCCAGTAAGGCGGCCATAACCGTTGCACCCGCCCGCCTTCCTGATCCACCAAAATCGGCGCATCGCTTCGCCCGACCGTCGCCCGCAAATTCATCGTCAAAGCCTGCAACTGGTCAGGATCTTTCACATTCCGATCAAACAGGATAAAGCCGAGCGGATTAACCCGTTCGAAAAAGGCTCTCTCTTCGTCCGTCAAGCTTAATCCGGAAAGGCCGAAAATAACCGATGCAATGGGTTTTTCCATTGTTTTTCCTTATCTTGTCAACGTGCAATCTTGTTTTCTGGCTTTTAATTTATCGCACAAAGACTTGGCTTCGTCCCGCGTTTTAAACGAACCGACGCGCAAACGATAGAAAGTCCCTTTGCCTTTAATTTCAGCCGCAACGACATCATGCGGCAAACCGGACAACAAAGCCGAATGCGCTTTTAAAATTTTCGGCCATGCTTTTTCGGCGCCCGATTTGGACGGCAGCGAAATCAATTGAACATGCCAAGTTTGACCCGCAGGCATTGCCCCGGATGTTTTGGGTGCAGCCGGTTGAGAAACAGGCTTTGCTTTGGGTACCGGTTTTGCTTCGACAGCTGCCGGTTGAACAGCCGGAACAGGCGCCGCCGCATCCATTTTCATAGCTTTTTGACGCGTTGAAATCACTTCCAATTCCATTTGTTCCGGTGTTTCGGGAACAAAGGTCGGCGCGCCTAAAATCTGACCTTCCCGCGTTGCGACGGGAACCGGTTCGACCGTTTTTTGAACAACAGGCTCAATCGGCGCTTCCGCTTCGGGGAACAATCGTTCGACATGCGTATCCATATCATCGGTTCGCATCCGTTTATAAACCATTTTGTCTTGATCAGGGATCCGCATACCACCGGGTTCTGCCGGACGTTCCTTGTACGGTTCATCGTTTCCGGTAATGACGGCAGGCGTTTCATCGGCCTCATCCGCATTTCCCCAAAATAAAGCGCTGACTAAAACGGCCAGCAAAACACCGACCAAAATCCCGATACCGATCGCATGAAAACGAATGGAGGAAAAAGTTTTATCGACTTCTTCCGTCGTCGGAACCGTCGTGGTAATGCGTTCTTTGTATTCAGCCCTGAAATCATACGGCGTTTCAAGCGAATCATCCTCTTCCGGCACGTCGTCTTCCGCCGCATCGTTTTTCAAAGCAACGAAATCGTCTTTTGTTTCTTTTTCTTCATCTTCAAATGGATTCATGTTACATCTCCTTTACTGGAACGACACCAAAAATTTTCAATCCCGAACCGATGACGTTTGTCACGGCCGTAATCAAAGCCAGCCGCGCTTTTGACAGGTTCTTGTTCTTTTCATCCAAGAAACGCATTTGAACATCATCCCGTCCTTTATTCCAAAGCGCATGAAAAGCCGACGCCAATTCATATAAATAATACGCAATTCTGTGCGGTTCGTTGGCCTCGGCCGCCTGTTCTACCTGACGTGGAAAAGCCGCCAAAGTCCGAATAAGGGCCAATTCTGCCTCGTCCTGAAGCAAAGACATATCCGATGATGCCAAATCCGTTAAAATATCCGCCCCGAACATCTCCTCGGCATGGCGGAAAACGGAATGCGCCCGAGCATTCGCATATTGCACGTAAAAAACCGGATTGTCTTTGGATTGTTCCTTCACCTTAACCAAATCAAAATCCAGCTGGCTGTCATTTTTGCGCGTCAGCATGAAAAACCGCACGACGTCTTTTTCTATTTGATTCAACAAATCCGCAAACGTGACAAAAGTCCCGGCCCGTTTGGACATTTTAAGCGGTTGACCGTTTTCGGAAAAACTCACCATCTGAACCAACTTGATATCCAAATCGGCCTCCCCGTTCGTCACAGCCTTTACCGCCGACTTCAACCGCGTTACATACCCGGCATGATCCGCTCCCAGTACCATAATCAGCTTTTTAAATCCCCGCTGATATTTATCGTATTGATACGCGATGTCCGGCGTAAAATAAGTATAAGTCCCGTCGGAACGCTTCAAAGGCCGATCCGTTTCATCCCCGAAAGCCGTTGACTTAAAAATCGTCATTTCCTGCGGCTCCCAATCTTCGGGCGCTTTGGCACTTTTCGGTTTTTCCAAAACACCCTGATAAATCAGGCCGCGTTCTTCCAACACTTTTAAAGCCCGTTCAATTCCGCCGCTTTCCCCGATAGCACGCTCGGACGCAAAGACATCAAAGTGAATGTCCGCTTTATCCAAATCCGCCCGGATTAAATCCATCATTTTTTGAACCGCAATATCCCGAAAGTAGGTGTGACATTCTTCCTCTTTGACAGACATCCATTTGTCGCCGTCTTTTTGAGCAATGAATTGCCCGACCGGCTTTAAATAATCCCCGGGATAGTATCCTTCCGGAATCTCACCGATGTCCTCACCCATCGCTTCACGATACCGCAAATATGCCGAACGCGCCAATTTATCCACTTGCGCCCCGCGGTCGTTCATATAATATTCACGCGTCACGTCATACCCGGCCTTTGTCAACAATCCGGCCAACGCATCTCCGAACACTGCACCGCGAACATGTCCCACGTGCATCGGGCCGGTCGGATTAACGGAAACAAATTCAACGTTCACCTTTTCGCCATGCCCCATATCCGAATCGCCGTAATGTTCTTTTTCCGTTAAAATCGTTTTCAATTGGTCATACCAAAACGCATCGGACAATTTTAAGTTAATAAATCCGGGCCCGGCCACATCCACTTTTTCGATTGCCGGCAGTTTTTCAAGCTCCCGCGCCAACAAGTCGGCAAAATCCCGCGGTTTCATTCCCGCTTGTCCGGCCAGAACCATCGCCGCATTCGTCGCGGCATCGCCGTGCGCGGCATCTCGAGGCGGTTCAACCGTCACGCGCGCCGTATCAGGCACCTTGTCAAGCTTTCCCGATTGCGCCAACACGCCGACAGCGTTTAAAACTTCCGTTCTCAAAAGCGTAAAGATATTCATATTCAGGCCTTTCGTTTGTCTTTTTTCAAACTAGCCTGTTTTCTTTGAAAACGCAACACATTTTTAAAAAAAGCACGTCCGATGGAAAGGAAAATAAAAAAGCAGTCCTACATTGTCCGACAAACGCCGTTTTCAATCGTTCCCGAACAAGAGCAATCCGAATAACCGTCCCCTGCCTTATCGACAACGGCGCCATCTTCACAATAAACGACGGCACAAACACCGTTCACGTTTTGATGATATTCCGGACAACACAAATCTCCCGGCACAGCTGATCGATCGGTCGGACAAATACAGGTATCCGTTACGGGTTGTGACATCACACAGTGCGGTTGACCGGTTTCATCATCAAAGACGGCGCAATTTTCGGAATACGCCGTTTGGCAGTTACCGCCGTAATCGCATCCCCTTCCGCACAGTTGGCTGCCGACGGCACAGGCGATTGTATCGGCACTTTTAAAACAAGCAATCTTTTTATCTGCTCGGTAACAAGCCATTTGACCGCCGGACTGATAATAAGTTAAATCGGAAACAAACATGTAATCGGCTCCGTCAGCGGCACACCCGGGATCCGAACAGTTACCGACATAACAAGAACCGCCTAACGTACAGGCAAACCCGCAATAAAACCCGTCGCGATAAGTTGCCGCCTGGTTGCCGTCAATGTCCTGGCAATATTCAACGCCGCCTGTTGTTTTGCAACATCTGTTTTGCGTTTCATCATAAACACCGGATGCATCCGGACAAATGACTTGCGTACATGCTCCGTCGCAATCCGGCGGGTTCGTACAAGATGTCGCGCAGGTTACGCCTTGTTGATTATAGCAATACCATTGTGACGCATCCGCATTCACCGGATAACAAAAAACACCGTTTTCAAACTGACATCCGCCCAACTGTTGTTCTTTTAGAACATATTCGGCTGACGGATTGTTAAATACATCACACACATGTTTATCGCAGGATCCTTTTTCACAATAAGGATGAGAGGATGAAGAACAACACCATTCATTTCGGTCGTTATGGCAAAAATATTGTCCGTCGGGTCTGGTATAACACGTTGTCCCCGCTTTGTGACATCCGTAACTATAGCCCCCGCGGCCGGGCATTTCTTTGAAAATCGTTCCGCTCGGGCATTCATCGGCCGTACACAGCCACATCGAACAAGCGGTACCGTTGCCGCCTTTACAATCATACCCGCACCCTTTATTGTTCAACGTACACATACCGCTGGTTCCGTAAGGACACTTAATTTGTGTACATTCGCCGTTCAAAGGAGTGTATCCGGCAGCACAACACATTTCATAATCATCAAACGGAAACGTCCCCGACGGACATTCGCACGCACCCGTGTCCGGATTAAATGTTCGCCCGTCCATACAGACGCATTCGGAACCCGCACACTTTAACCCTTTGCTTTTATCACAACACGTTACACCGTTACACAACATATCCGTTTCATTCGGACAACACAGCGTATTTTGAATACAAAAATCCGCTCCGCAATCGGTACATCCGTCGCTGCCGCACGGCGTTTGAACGGTTACGCAGGCACCGTTACAGCACTGTTGATCATCTGCACAGGCCGGCAAGCAAACGGACCCGATTGCACTCATGTCTTTATTAAAATAAAAAACCATCAAATTGGCATCCCGGTCACAGATGTCCGTTTCAACAAAGCGCACATCATTAACGGCAACAACCCACGTTTCATCCAACATGTCCAGCATGAGCGAACAAACCCGCTTCGGTACATCAGCCGTTTGAATATAAAAAAGAGCATCATCTTGCGCATAAACGGCCATCGGATAGCCGTGTGTCGAAAATGAACCCAACTCCGGAAAAGTCAATTGCCCCGATGTCATGCGTGTTAATTTTTCGCTGTCCGCAGCGGCCAAATACCAAATTTGAACATCGTGTATTGTGTCATTGGCGCGATATTTAGCCAGCGCCCATGTTAATCCCGCCAAAGCGGCTACGGACAAAATACCGACGATAGCCAAAACGGCCAGCATTTCAAGCATGGGCCGCGCGCGTTGGTACCGTCGGGAGCGTTTTTCATTTATCCCGCAGCGTTGCCGACAACTGAACAACAACTCGATTAACCGTGATTTTTTTCGCTTCATTCGGATCAATTGTCATCTCCTCATTTTTTATTTTACTCTAGCAGACATCCATTCGTTCCGCTTATCTCTTTATTGGGAATTTTAACCCAGTTTTCTTTCCAACTCTACCCCCCCCCCCCCCCCCCCTTTTAAAAACTTTTCTAAAATAAACCTGATAAAAAATAAATGAATTTTTTTTACTTTTATTTTAATTGTTGATATAAAGGGGAAAAAAGGAGTTTGAATGTTTTTTTATTTTATTCCGATTTTTATTATTTTCTTTGACCAACTCACCAAATGGATGATTTTGGACGATATGCCGGTGCCGTTTGAAGTAACGCCCTTTTTCAATATCGTTCTGGCGATGAACAAAGGGGTCAGTTTTTCGCTGTTTGCCTCTGACACCGCGTGGATGCCGTGGGTGTTGACCGGCATCGGCGGATTGATTACGACTTTGATTGCTTACTGGTTTTTCAAAGAAAAGAAAGAAATTATTAAATTGGCGCTGGCTTTGATTTTAGGCGGCGCTGTCGGCAACATCATTGACCGTGTTCGTTTCGGCGCCGTGGTCGATTTTTTGGATTTTCACGCTTTCGGTTATCACTGGCCTGCATTTAACATTGCCGATATGATGATTTGTCTCGGCGTGTTCATCATTGTGATAGAAGCGATTTTTTCAAGGGAGAAAGAAGAATGAAAAAAGGCATTTGTTTCATTTGTCTGTTGGTTTTGTTAACAGCCTGTTCGGCCAAAAGCACGGTTTTTAAAGCGCCGGACGAAACACAGGTTTCCAAACAAAAAGCACTGATCTTGCCGCCGGATTGGGAATTAAGACCGCCTCAAACGACAAAGACTCAACCGACCGAATAAGGAGATTATCATGACACTGACTTCCCGAAAAGCTTACCCGGCTTTACAAAAACACTTTTCCGAAACGGCATCGTTGCATATGCGGGACTTGTTTCAAAATGATCCGAAGCGTTTCGAAAAATTTTCATTAAAAATGGATGATTTTCTGATGGATTATTCCAAAAACAGAATCACCGACGAAACCGTTGCCTTGTTGATTGAGTTGGCTGATGAGTGCGGCTTAAAAGAAATGATTGAAGCCATGTTCAGCGGAAAGCGCATCAATTTCACGGAAAACCGGCCGGTGTTGCATGTAGCTTTGCGCAACCGAGCCAACACGCCGATTGAAGTTGACGGCGCGGATGTCATGCCCGAAATCAACCGGGTTTTGGAAAAAATGCACGTTTTTTCGGATCGGGTTCGTTCCGGCGATTGGAAAGGCGCTACGGGTCAAGCCATCACGGACGTTGTCAACATCGGCATCGGCGGATCGGATTTAGGGCCTTACATGGCGACGGAGGCTTTGAAAAAGTACAAAACAGACCGGTTAAATTTCCACTTTGTCTCCAACATTGACGGAACGGACATTGTCGAAAAACTGAAAAAATGCCACCCGGAAACGACTTTATTTTTAATCGCGTCCAAGACTTTTACAACCCAAGAAACGATGGTTAATGCGCAAACGGCACGGACTTGGTTAACCGAAGCATTGGGACAAGATGCCGTACCGCATCATTTTGTAGCGCTCTCAACCAATAAAGAAGAAGTTGAAAAATTCGGCATTGATTCTCAAAACATGTTTGAATTTTGGAATTTCGTCGGCGGTCGGTATTCCATGTGGTCGGCGGTCGGATTGTCAATTATGTTGGCCATCGGATACGACGCTTTTGTTGACATGTTGGACGGTGCGCACGAAATGGACATGCATTTTAAGTACTCGCTGTTTGACAAAAATATGCCGGTGATTTTGGGATTATTGGGCATTTGGTAC
>CALXTZ010000043.1 GCA_944391545.1 uncultured Alphaproteobacteria bacterium | reverse complement strand
ATTCTGCCGCCGATTTTACAACTGACGATTTTTGCCTATGCGGCAACGTTGGAAGTCAAAAACATTTCTCTTTTGATTTATGACAAAGACCAAACCGAAATTTCCCGAGCGTTAACCGACAAATTTGAAAACACGCCGATTGTGGCGAAAGTCTATCATGTAGACAACCAAGCACAAATGAAAAATCTGATTGACCGGCAAAAAGTCTATTTAGCGGTCACAATCCCGAATGATTTTTCCAAAAATATTTATCAGGGGCAAACCGCTTCCGTCCAATTTATTTTAGACGGCCGCAAATCCAACGCTGCACAAATCGTCCAATCATATGCCACGCAAATCGTGAATGCTTTTCAAGGGGAAATTTTGGGTGTTGCTCCGCCTGTCAACAAAATCCAAGTCGATATTCGCAACTGGTTTAACCCCAATTTGGACTATCATTGGTTTATCGTTATTTCTTTAACCGGCGCACTGGCTATGGTCATGACTTTGTCCATTACGGCGTTGGCAGTCGCACAGGAAAAAGAACTCGGCACCTTTGACCAAATTATTGTTTCTCCGCTGTCTTCGGCCGAAATTTTGATCGGAAAAACGGTGCCGGCGCTGGTTATTACCATGCTGGAAGTCACTTCCATGGTTTTAGCCGGCATGTTGATTTTTGATATTCCTTTGCAAGGTTCCGTTTTTTCTTTATACGGTTGTATTTTGGTCTTCTTGCTGTCCATTGCCGGCGTCGGATTGTTCATTTCAACGCTGTGCAAAACCCAGCAACAGGCTATTTTGGGCGTTTTTGCTTTTATCGCTCCGACGTTTTTGTTATCGGGCTACGTCACGCCGGTCGAAAACATGCCGCTTTATTTACAAAAATTCAGCCTGATTAATCCGCTGACTTACTTCTTCAAATTAATGAAAGGCATTTATTTAAAAGACATTCCTTTTTCCATTATTATGGATTACACGCTTCCTTTGTTCTTGATCGCGCTGGTTACTTTGGGATTTGCCGGTTGGTTCTTTAACAAAAAATTGGATTAACTCCCTCTTGATTTTTTAAAAAGACAACCTACCTCTTTGAATGAGAGGAGATTAAACATGAAACACAATAAACCATCCAAAGGGTTAGCCCCTTACAAAGACAAAATCATGAAAAATCAACGCGCTGTTGATGAAATTCATGATGAAATCAACCACATTTTCGATCAACATTTAAAAGGCGCCGTCATGCCTTATGATGATTTTGGTGACATGAGCATTTTGGAGCCGGACATCGAAATCACGGAAACCAACAAAGCCGTAAAAGTTTCTGCCGAACTGCCGGGACTGGCGCCCGAAGAGATTGAAATCAATGTATCGACGGACGGATATTTAACCATCACCGGAGAAAAACGCCATGAAACGGAAGAAAATGACAAGGGATATTATTTTTCCGAACGTTCTTACGGCATGGTGCAAAGAACGGTTCCGTTGCCGACGGATATTGATACGGACAAAGTTTCCGCCGAGTATAAAAACGGTGTATTAAAAATTGACATGCCCAAGTTACCGACGGCACAGGAAAAACTGAAAAAAATTCCCGTTAAAGCGAAATGAACAACAAAAGAGGCGCTTTTAAGCGCCTCCTTTTTTAAACCGATTGTCAATCCATTTTTCAATTGTCGGCATGGCTGTTCCGTCAAAGAAAAATCGATGCCCTTTTCCGTCAAACGGAACAAAAGTTTTATCTGGACTACCGGATAAATGAAATAAAACCTGTGCATGATGAACGGGAATTAAAGTATCTTGCGTCCCGTGAACAATCAACAAAGGGTTCGTATAATGTTGAACGGCTTTGTCTGATGCAAACGGCGCCTTTAATAAATACGAGGCAAACGGCACGGGTTTTCCTTTAACCCGTTGTATCAAAGACGCAAACGGTGCCTGTAAAATCACGGCATCCGGCGTCCGATGAAGCGTTAATCCCATCGCAACGGCGCATCCGAACGAATATCCGTAAACAACGACTGGCGTTTCGCTACGGCTTTTTATCCAATCAAAAACAACCGTCGCATCCGAAAACATGTTCTCTTGAGACGGTTTACCGGCAACACCACCAAATCCCCGATACTCCAACATGTAAACCGAGTACCCTTTGTCAACGTACGGCATTAACAACGGCGCAAATTTTTCCAATTGATAAGCATTGCCATGCAAAAACAAAATCGACGGCATCTCTTTCCGGCCTTCGGCATACCACACCATCCCGGTTGTTCCGTCCGCCATTGTTAAAGCTTTTTCGTAAAAAGGAAAGCCGGCTTCCGTCGGCGGCCGATAGCCCTTTGTCGGCCAAAAATAAAACTTTTCCTGGAACGTGTACAAAACCAGCAAATACGCCGCCAAAAGCCCTGCCATCATCAAAAAGATTTTTCGTCTCATAGCTCGTCCTTCAGATAGCGCATGATATTTTCTTCTTCTTGAATCAGATAGTCAAAACCGGCCGTTTCAGCCACTTGCGGAGCGACTTTTCGAAACAAGTTACACAGTATTTTCAAAGCGCGCCGACAATCGTCCGCCTGCCCCGAAGCGTAAGTTTTCATAACAAACGCCCACGTTTCTTTATCCGTATACTTTTCCAGATATTTATAAGACTTGCCGACGCTGATTCGAAAATCATGCTGAAATCCCGCTTGCCACGCCAATTGCCGCAAGACTTCTTCCCGCAAAAGCGCCAAATGATCCTGTGCATAAATGATTTCGTTTCGTCGAATCCCCTTTACCACATACGGAACCAGCCACCAAAATTCATTACAAGAGCCTTGAAATTGATCCAAAGTCGGTCGTTTAACCCAATAGGTTTCATCACTGGGCGCCGGCAAGGACGGAACGCATTGATCTTTATCCAACAAAATCGTTGTCAATCGATCCTTTTCTAAATACCGTTTTAAATCCGACATCGGAACAAGCATTAAATCAATTCGGTTTTTATCTTCAAACAACATTAAATAGGTGTACCACCCACCCAAAGACGGAGGCGACAATCGCCCGTCTTCCGGCGTTTGCATAATCAATCGCGGCCCGAAGACATCAACCCAGCTTTTGTCACGCAAAAATGATGCCATGTCCGTCACAAGAAAGACAATGTCATAATCTTGAAATTCATCTTTAGGCGCATTCGGATTTGTCCGAGACCCGTTCATGGCAACGACGCGCACACGATCGTCCCGCGCCGCTACATTTAAAATGAACGCCATGATTTCTTTTGATGAACGCATGTTTTCTCCTTTTTCTACATATCTTAAAAAGTCGATTTTTGTTTGTCAAAAAGATTTTTTATTGAAAGCGATTAAAATCATCTCTATATTTAAAGACGATACAAAAATGAAAGGAAATCACATGAAAAAAATAATTTATGCTTTATTGATTTGCGCTGCTTTTGCAACAGCCGCCGTGGCCGAATGCCCGTGCCGAAAGAAAGCGACTGCTCCGGCACCGACTTGCCCGTGTGAAATGACGAACGGAACTTGTACCTGTCCGTAAGAACCGAATTATTCTTTTTGTCGGCTCACATCCGGTAAAGCAATTTTCCATGCACGCACTTTGACGGGTGCTTGTTTTAGTTGTTCATAACAGGCAAGTACTTGTTGATATTGTTTTTCCTGTTCCGGATCAGTTAACTTCCGATTTTTCTCCATCATTTCGGCAAGCGTTTCAAATGCATCCTGATAGATATCATCATTTTCCAACGGGCACGCACCGTAATGAATTAACTTGCCGACCAATTCGGGTTGACAGGCGATAATTGCCGTATTCAACAACGTTTCTCCCTGATCTCCATATGTTTTAATACGAGCGCCGGCTTGCATCAACAGATCCAATATTTCCGCGTTATGGTTAAAAACGGCAGCCATAACGGCGGTTCCGCCCGGATAGAACAAATCACATCCGGCAAATCCGGCTTCTTCTCTGGCTTCCAAATCTGCATGATTTCGGATAAGCAAAGAAACCATCTCCGGATTATTTTGCCAAACAGCTTCAAGCAATGGTGTCCGGCCATCTTCCTGGGCATGGTTGACATCGGCGCCCTCTTTGATTAAATAAGCCGCATAATTCACATCTTTAAACAAAACTGCCCTGAATAAGGCCGTTGTCCCGTCCATGTTAGCAAGGTTGATATCGGCACCGGCTTTAATTAACAGGCGCGTTAAGTCAATGCCCGGCCCTTGCTCATGACGAGGATGCAACAAATAAAGCAAGGGTGTATCTCCCGCATAATCTTTGGCATTAACATCCAACCCCGCGTGAATGAGGTCCGTAAGGATCGCTTTATTGCGGCCGAAAGCAGCACACATCAAGGCTGTACGCCGTGTAAACGGATCGATTTGATAAACGTTTGCTGCCGGGCGCATTCGCGCGTAAAGCACCTCATCGCCTCGCAAACACGCAATCATAAACGGCGTATAAGCCATTTGCGTTCCGTCAACGGCAAGCAACGCATTTACATCCAATCCTTTTTCCAACTCTGCCAGAAAGATTTCTCTGGAAGCTTGACGTAATTTTTGAAAGAGCATTTTTTCTCCTTTTGTTTGTTACAGCATAAGCACACAGAAATAATTTGTCAAACACCGTCAGGTTGTGTTTTCAGCAAATCCGAAAAAATTTCTTGCGAATATTGTCGGAATAGTGTATAAAAACCCCGTCGGGGCGTAGCTCAGCCTGGTAGAGTACTTGGTTTGGGACCAAGGTGTCGCATGTTCGAATCATGTCGCCCCGACCATTATAAAAAAGCACGATTTCATATCGTGTTTTTTTATAATCAGCCGGGCGGTATGATTTGAACAGGCGAAAAGCATGTTCGGACGGAGGGATCGGCGGACGAACGTACGCCGAAACAATCCCGACATAATGTCGAGGCTTCGCCGAGACAGCCCCTTGCGGGTGAGCGAAGCGAATAATCTGTCGCCCCGACCTTACACCTCCCTTAAACAACTATTGATTTCAGAAAAAGGAATAATTAGACTTTAAATAAAGAAAACAAGTTTCTATTGTTAATAATGTACGGCAAGTTCTTCCCGTAGATTGTATATGAAGTTTTGACAAATACAATTTACCGCCTGTTGAAAAACAGCCTTAACAAGATGACGTTCATATGGTATAAAAATGATTATTTAAAAAGGATATGTGATGCGTAAATCTGCTCGAGCCATATTGATTACAAAAGAAAATAAATTGTTGCTGATGAAAAGGACAAAGCCGGACGAAGTATATTACGTCACAATTGGTGGTGGCATTGATGAGGGGGAAACAGCGGAACAGGCTCTTATTCGAGAGTTGAAAGAAGAAAGCGGCAGTATTATTGGTCCGCCAACATTCGCTTTTTATTACGAAGATTTAGAGCGGCAAAACAGTGCTGACTTTTTTATCTGTCATGAAATTCGACGATGTCAGCCGACCGGTACCGAATGGACAAAATGGAATACTCCAAACAATCAATACGAACTTGTGGAAATATCATGCGAAGAACTGAAAAAGCTACCCTTAAAACCAGATAAAATAAAAGAAAAAATCATCAATATTTTTCAAAAGAATATGCACAAAAAACCAATATTTTATCTCGTTTGCGGATTTTTAGGAGCCGGGAAAACAACCTACTCTCAAAAATTGGCGCAAGAAAAAAAGGCTATCCACTTAAATCCGGATGAATGGTGCATAACATTATTTGATAAAACAGAATATGAGAAAAATTGGAATGAATGTTTTTCAAAAACAATCGCCCTGTTGTGGGAAAAAGCAGAAGAATATGCCAAACAAGGAAAATCTGTTATCTTTGACATGGGCTTTTGGACAAAGAAAAGCCGAAAAGAGGCTTGTCAAAAAGCAATCGCACTCGGATATTCACCCATTATCCATTATATTTTTGCTCCCGATGAGGTCTTAAAGAAACGCATTTCTCAAAGAAGCGGAACTATTGCTGATTATAATTTAAAGCACTTTGATGAGTTAAAAATGCAATTTGAAGAACCTACTCCGGAAGAAGTGTTTGTCAAAATAGGAAAATAAAGTTTAATGTTCAATATCAACCGCCGGACTTCTCCCCAAGATAAAGGGGTTGATTTCAAACAATCCGTAAAGTCGCCGGTTATTCTAAATTTCTCTTGTTTTTATGAAGGCGGTATTTTAAAATTCGACTATCATCTTAAACAGAAAGGCTGTATATGTTTCTCTTAAAAAAAGTTCTGTTAAACGGAAAAGAACAAGATATCCTCATTAACGGAAATCAAATTTGTCGCATTGACGATGACATCGAAAACGATGAAGCCGAAGTCATCGTGTGTCAAAACAAAGCTATTTTGCCTTCCTTTTGCAATACACACACGCATGCGTCTATGATGTTTTTACGGGGGATCGGTGAAGACAAAGAGCTGTTTTCATGGCTCAACGAAGATATTTGGCCGCGTGAAGCGAAATTAACGCCCGAAATGATTTATCATTTATCCCGTTTTGCCCTGTTGGAAATGATTAAAACAGGCACAACCCTTTTTGCCGACATGTATTTTTATCCGCAAGAAACAATCCGAGCCGTCCAAGACATGGGCATTCGCGGGGCTGTTTCTTTTCTGGGAATGGATTTTTTCAATGCGTCAAAAGCACAAATTCAAGCAGCCGAAATGGAAACATTTTTAAACCAAAAAGCGCCGTCTGACAGAATTATAAAAGGATTAAGCTGCCATGCTATTTATACGACATCAAAGCCATTGTTTTTAAAAGCGAAAGAGTTAGCGACGAAATACAACACTTTTTTACATATCCATTCTTCTGAAACAAACCAAGAAATTAATGATTGTTTAAAAGCCCATCATTGTCGGCCGGTTCAATTATTACGGCAATGGGGCGTGTTGGGCGGTCAAACCGTTCTAGCGCATTGTTTACACTTGGATGAAGACGAAATACGTACGTTAGCCGAAACAAAAACGGTTATAGCCCACTGTCCGTCATCTGCTTTCAAGCTTAATTCCGGGCAAATGGACTTGCAAAAGTATCTGGATGCCGGCATTAAAGTAACTCTCGGGACGGATGGCGTTTCATCTAACAATTCACTGTCTATGCTTTGGGAAATGAAGTTGGCTGCTTTATCCGCCAAAAACAAAGCCAACAATATATCGGCCGGAAAAGTCAATGATATCTTCCAGATTGCAACGCGCAACGGTTTTGAAGCCTTCGGTCTGAATGCAGGAGAAATCGCGGTCGGAAAGTTGGCTGATTTTATTTTGGTTGATTTGAATAATGTGTTCTTAATGCCCAACCATAATTTGATTTCAAATATGATTTATGCTGCCGACAGTTCTTGTATCACAGACGTTTTTTGCAACGGCGCTCCCGTTATGAGGAATAGAATCATCCCGAACGAAACCGAAATTAAAGATCACTTTAACCAAATCGTTTCATTTTTCAGGTAACGGAAACACGCTTTCAATACGTCAACTGATCGCCGGGTTTGATGCCCAAACGACGCACCGTGCCGCCGTTTAATTCCAACACGCCTTTTGTCGGAAAAGGATAAGAAATTAAATCCAAGCTGTATGGAGCGGCATTTTCTTTGATATAAACAACTTCATTCACATCATCAAAGAAAATCATGTCCAACGGAATCAACGTATTTTTCATCCACATCGACCAAACACGCGATTTATCCGAAACAAACAACATGCCTGCATCGGATGGCATCGATGTTCGAAACATTAACCCCCTCGCCGCTTTTTCATTTGTATCGGCAATGTCGATTTGAAAAACATGCTGTCGGCCATCATCTGTCGTCACAACCAGCCGTTTAGGATACATATCGGCGCCGTTTCCCAATAAAAAAACAAGACCGATGGCTATCAAAAGTTTTTTCATTTTATTTGAACATGTAAAAAAGCTTTTCGCCCATGGCCGCATAAAGAAATAAAAAACCAATCAATACGCCGATAACCAAAGCCAAAACACGTGCTGTTTTCGTCATTCTTACTTTTCCTTTTCAAGTTGAGTATCATCCAAATTGGACAAACCGTATTTTTCGTAAACATCAATTAATTTTTGAACATAGAACCGGTCGCCATAGCGATAAGAAGTCAACCCGTCCATAAATACACGTGCTTTCATCGGTTGACGTTTATCACGGTTCAAAGAACGTAATTCCCAAAACACGTAATATGGAACTGTCGTGTTTAGATGCAAAGCATAATCTGCGACGGTTTGACGCAAATCCGGGTAAGTCGCCGACACGAATTCTTCCGCTTCATTCCACTTGTCAATACCGAAAACAGACGTCAAATCTTTCCCGCCCTGCGTTGCTTCCACAGCCTGGGTTACAGCCAATGCCTGAGACACTCTGTCGACACGTTGCAACAATTCTTTAACCTGGTAAAGCGGTCCGACTTCAACCACATCGTATTTCGTTTTTAAATAATCAAAAAACTGGGCTTCCTGATCCGTTAAGGTTTCTCCGCGTCGAATTTTAACAACAATCGGCAACAGTTTTTGCCGTTCGGCCGCAATTTTTTCATTTTCCGCCAAAATCAGGGGCAAAAGCGTTTTTGCAAACAATGCCGGTGTTCCGTTTTCCTTAAAATCCTGCGGAAAAGCCCCGACATAAATACGCGGAACTGCTTGACGATCAAATGTTTCAAAAAGCTTTGCAAGCGCTTGCGTCGTTTCGGGATAAACCAACGCCGAAACAGCCGCCTCATCCGACAGCTGCCGCGTTTCTTGAACCGGCTTGTTTTCAACCGGCTCTGTTTTTTCTGCCGGAACCGATCCTTCTGCTTGAAGCGGCATTTCTTCAATCTGTTTTACTTCTTCTTTGACGGCAGGCTTCATCTCCTGCGGAATCGTTAAAACAACTTTAGGCGCTTCAGGCCGTGACGTATAAAGAACGATTTCGAAAACGCTCCATGCCGCCAAAATCAAAACAATCGCCGTCGTAACCTTTTTCATGATTCATCCTCAACCGATTGTTGTAAAGCTTCCAAATGAATGTCTTTGACTTCCTTAATCTGCGGCACAATCAGCTTCATAAAGTGTTCCACATTTCCTTTTAACGTATTCAAAGCCCCCGGACACCCGTTGCAAGCCCCTTGTAATTCGACCCACAAAATACCGTCTTTAAACGCTTTAAACGCAATATCGCCGCCATGTGCCTGTAAAACCGGCCGAATGCGAAGCTCCAAAATGTTTTGAATAAGCTGTGTCAGCTGTTCCGATGTCATATCTGTCATTATTCATTTCCCGTACTTAAAAAATTCTGTAAACTTTTCAGAGCATCAATCGCCTGCATGGTATAAAATCCTTGAACCGCTAAATGAGACGGCACCAAAAATCCATCCGCCTTTCCGTTCAAAATAATGCCCGGATTGTATTGATAAGCTTTTGTTAAAGCGTCTATTGCATCATTAAAAGCCACTTCCATTTCGGGCGTATCAATCAATCCCACATAATCGCGTTTTAAATCACGCATCAACAATGCATCCGCATAAAGCTTGCCTTTTGTTTTGTAAAAAACGTTGTCGGCTCCGAAATCGATCACACGTTCGGATGCCAACTCCAACTTTTCATCTATTTTAAACGTGCTGTGCCGCAAATCTTCCCGCATCGCCCGGATGACATGACTTAAATCTTTTGCCGTCAAGGGAGCCGCCTGCCCGTTTTTTAAATCATCGTTGTATGACCGAAGCAAAGCCATTGCCTTACGATAAACACGTTGAGCCGGCTTGGTCGGTTTCAGATAAGAGGAAAAATTCAAGTACCACGTCCGCCCCGGATAAGCCAACATTTCCGAACTGCGTTGTAACTTTTCATCCGGATAAGCGCCGGCAAAAGCTGCTAAAGCATCCATAATCCCCATTTGAAAAGACGGCATATTGTCCAAAACAGACGACGGGAATACAATCGGCAAATTGGCTTTCCACCCGTGCGTTACCACTTCGCGACGGATGAGCGCCTGTGCCGTTTGAATGCTCTGCATCTGATTGGAGGCCACAACAGGCCCGCCAAAGTCCGGATTGTCATCGATTTCTTCGGACAAAAAGCCGATAATCGGGTAAAAAGCAATCGCAACCAAGATTAATCCCACAACAAACCGTTTCCACCACCTGAAAACAAAGGCAAGCGTTTGCGACAAAAAAGATTTCGGATTACGCAAAGCCATTAAAACTCCCGCCTTGACAGACCGATAAAAGCGCTTTAAAAGGCGTCCGACAGGCCTTAAAATCATTAATTTAAAACTTGAATAAATCTTTTTAACAATTTGAAGAATCTTGTTATTTTTCATTTTCTTCATTTCCTTTTTCTCCGTCCCTCTTTTCCATTGTGAAATGTTTTTACGCTTTGGTCAAGACTTTGTTTTTCTTATGGAATAAAAAAGCTTTGAAATCTTTCCACCTGATCCCTTTTGTTGCTAACAAAACACCAAAGTACAGAACAACGGCGCATCCGATTAATCCGGATAAAACAAAGAACGGAATGAAGTGCGGCGCATCCAGCCAATCCGCAAAAAAGTGATCCAATACATATTTCGCTGATCCTAAAAACACGCCCATTAAAACAGTCGAAAACAAAATCCGAACCGATCGGAATTTAAAAAGCAAATCCAACGCAAAGTCGCCTCTTTTCTTTAACAAGTAAACATATTGGCCGGCATTAATCCAAACCGTGATGCCGGTTGCCAAAGCAATGCCGACGTGTCCCCAAAATTGCATCAGCGTCAAACACAGCACCGCATTAATCACGACACCGACGGTTGCAATTTTAACCGGCGTGACCGTATCGCCTTTGGCATAAAAGAAAGGGGCTAACGCTTTGGTCAACATATACGCCGGCAATCCGAGCGAAAAAGCACGCAATGCATTCGCCGTCGGCACCGTTTCTTCATACGTAAAAGCGCCTCGTTCAAATAAAACGGACACAATCGGCACCGCCAAAATAAACAATCCGATCATGGAAGAAAGAGACATAGACAAAGACACTTCCAACCCGCGGTTCATTTCATGGCGTGCTTTTTGAATCTTGCCGTCATGAATGTATCGCGACAAAATCGGCAACAGCGCAGTTCCGATAGCCACGCCGATAATCCCGATCGGCAATTGAAACAAATGATAAGCATAGTTCAACCAGGAAACCGCCCCTTGCATCAAAAAGGACACAAAGAACGTATCCAAAAACAAATTAATTTGATAAACGCCGGATCCGAAAACGCCCGGCAACATGCGTTTAAATAATGTTTTAATGTCCTTTGAAAAACACCGAATAACCTTTATCGGCCCCCACAAGCCGAAAAACAATCCGCTCCGATGCATATTCCATAATAAAAAAATCAGCTCAACAATTCCGGCCGTAAACACGCCCCACGCCAAAGCATAGGCCGGATTAGGCATAAACGGCGACAACAATACCAAAAAGCCGATCATCATAAAATTCAACAGGCAGGGTGTAAAAGCGGCTGCCGCAAACCGGCCGATGGAATTTAACACGCCGGACAACAAAGAAACCAAAGAAAC
>CALXTZ010000042.1 GCA_944391545.1 uncultured Alphaproteobacteria bacterium | reverse complement strand
AATCGAGTCTAAAGGTGAAACAGGGGATTTAAATGGTCAAGAAAAGCTGTCTTTTCCTTGATACCATCTTCAATAAGATTGATACGAAAGGACGCGTATCGATTCCCGCCGATTACCGCTCTATTTTGGACGAACGTCAGGTTGAATTGGTTCTTTATCGTTCTTTTTTACATCCGTGTATCGAAGGATGTACGGCGGATTTATTGGAACAAATGGCCGGAACGATTGACCGAACATTTGATACGTTTTCAAAAGAACAAGACGATTTGACGGCTTTGATTTTCGCCGACTCGAAAGTTTTTGTCCCGGACAGTACCGGACGCATTTCTTTAACGCCGAAATTATTATCCCACGCGCGGTTATCGGACAGCGCCGTCTTTGTCGGAAAAGGAAAAACTTTTCAAATCTGGCAACCGGCTTTATGGGAAGAATCTTTGCAAAAGATCAGGCAAAGAGCTTTTCAAGAACCGCTGACATTATCCCGCAAAACGGAGGGTGCTTCATGATGACACGACCGCACATTCCCGTTTTACTCAACGAAGTTATTCAAAGTTTAGCCATACGAACCGGCGGCCTTTATGTGGACGGGACTTTCGGGGCGGGCGGATATACCGAAGCGATTTTAAACGCAGCTCCCGATGTTCGGGTCATCGCGATTGATCAAGACGAAACCGCCGTCGCGGCCGGACAAAGCTTGGTTCAACAATATGCGCCGCGTCTGACTTTAATTCACGGACGGTTCGGCGATATGGCCGATCTGGTTTCAACGCCCGTCGACGGTGTTGTTTTGGATATCGGGGTTTCTTCGATGCAAATTGATCGCCCCGAACGCGGATTTTCATTTCAAAAAGACGGCCCTTTGGATATGCGCATGGGGCAAACGGGACAAACTGCCGCCGATGTCGTGAATACGTTTAAAGAATCGGATCTGGCCGATATTTTGTATGAATACGGGGAAGAAAAAGCTTCTCGCCGCATTGCCCGCAAAATTGTTCAGCGCCGACAAGAAAAACCCTTTCAAACAACTTTGGATTTAGCCGATGTCATTCGTTCCTGCCTGCCGCGAAAACCGGGCGATACGGATCCGGCAACGCGTTCTTTTCAAGCCTTAAGAATTTACGTGAATGACGAGCTGGGCGAATTAAAACGCGGTTTAACGGGCGCTCGATCTCTTTTAAAAGCCGGCGGCATGTTGGCGGTTGTTTCGTTCCATTCTTTGGAAGATCGGATTGTCAAAAACTTTATGGCTCAAGAATCCGGGCATGTTCCGAATCCGTCCAAATATATGCCGGAAGTTCAAAAAAAGGCACCGTCTTTCGAAATTTTGACTAAAAAACCGATTACGCCGTCCCCGGCCGAGTTATCTGTTAATCCGCGAGCGCGCTCCAGTCGTCTCCGGGTGGCAAGGAGGCTGTCATGAAACGGTTTTTGTTTAATTGCTTCTTTTTGTTGTGTGCTTTGATTGCGTGCGCCGGGATGTTTATTTTAAAATATCAGGTGCTGGACAAAGAAGAACAATTAGCCGCTTTGCAAAGCCAGATCATTCAAAATCAACGCACCATCCATGTGTTGAAAGCAGAATGGACTCATTTGAACGACCCGCAGAGAATCCGTTTGTTAATTGCCGGACATACGCAATTGGATGTGATTAAGCCGTCTCAAATCATTCAATTGGAAGACGTTGCTTTTAAAGAAGCGCCCCTTCCCGGTCGTAAACCGGAAATTATTCCTGCAGCTTACGAGGAATAAACATGCTGCGCCGCAAAAAGACTCCGTATTACTACGTCGGGCAGGAAATTCCGACTTCTTCCAACGATCGGTATCGCTTTTTAGACAAAACAACCGTCAGCGCTTTAAAAACCGGCCGGTTTCGGATGCTGTTGGTGGCTTATTTGTTTTTAATCGCTTTTGCCGTCTTAAGCGTGCGTCTGTTTGAACAAACCATTTTAAAGAAAAATACCGTCCGCCCGCAACACAGCCTGCTCGTTGCCGGTGATTTGCCGGTAAACCGTGCGGATATCGTGGATCGTAACGGCACGATTTTGGCTACCAGCCTGCCGACCGTCGATTTATACGTAGATGCGCGTGATATTTCAAATCCCGAACAAATGGCGCGAGACATCTTAAAAATTCTGCCCACGCTGGACAAAGAAGAGTTATTGGAAAAATTAAAATCGCAATCCAGCTTTAAATACCTGAAACGCAACCTGACGCCCAAAGAACAATACGCCATCAATCGGCTGGGCTATCCGCAGCTGAACTTTACCGACGGGGAACAACGCATTTATCCGCAAAGCCATTTATTTTCCCATATCATCGGCCTGACTAATATTGACAATAAGGGCATTGCCGGCCTTGAAATGGCATTTCATCAACGTCTGACGACGGATAAGCAACCTTTGCAGCTTTCCGTTGACACCGGGGTCCAAAATATCATTCGTTACGAACTGGCTAAAGCCATGGATACGTTCAGTGCTTCAGCGGGCGCCGCTCTTGTCATGAATGCACAAAACGGCGAAATCATCGCCTTGACGTCTTTACCGGATTTTGACCCGAATCGACCGGCCACTCGAACGGATTACAACATTTTCAATCGAGCTACTTTGGGTTTATATGAAGTCGGTTCCGTCATGAAACCGTTCACGGTTGCGATGGGTTTGGAAACAGGTTTGATTACCCCCGATGACCGGGTCGATGCCACCAAGCCGCTTCGATTGGGGCGCTTTACCGTTACGGACTTTCAAGGGAAAAACCGATTTTTAACCATTCCGGAAGTGTTGATTTACTCATCCAACATCGGTTCAGCCAAAATCGGTATGGCTGTCGGCGTTGAACAACAAAAAGCCTTTTTGGAACGATTCGGTTTATTGTCCGTCGTTCCGTGCGAATTGCCCGAACGCGGCCGACCGATACAACCGGACACCTGGCGAGAAGTCAACGGCGCCACTATTTCTTACGGATACGGAATTGCCGTCTCTCCGTTGCACATGGCGACCGCTGTCAGTGCTTTGGTGAACGGCGGATTATACCGGCCGCCGACTTTCTTGAAAAACGGCAACAAAGACATGCCGGCCACACAAATTATTTCACCGAAAACGTCTCAAATTTTAAGACACATGATGCGCGCCGTTATTGACATCGGTTCCGGCAAACGCGCCAACATCAAGGGATATTTGGTCGGCGGCAAAACAGGATCTGCCGAAATGCAGGATTTACACGGCCGATACATCAAAGGGACGCTTCGCACATCATTTGTCGGTGCTTTTCCGATGGACAACCCGCAATATGTTTTGTATGTTATGTTGGAAAACCCGAAAAAACGAAAGGAAGATTGGTACTTTAATACGGCCGGATGGAATGCTGCCCCGACAGGCGGTGCAATGATTGAAGCCATTGCCCCTCATTTAGGCGTTACACCCAAAGAAGAGCTTGAAAAGCCTTCCTATATTGAAGTAGCTTATGAACAGTATAAACCCAAGAAATAGGACACATCGAATGCGCTTATCAGAACTTTTTCACTTTGCCAAAATAGCTCTTCCCATTGAAAACGATATCGAAATTCAGGGACTTGCCCGCGATTCTCGGGAAGTTAAGCCCGGTTACTTATTTGCCGCTATGGACGGTTACCAAGGCAGTGGCATTGATTATGTCAATGAAGCCGTTCAAAACGGAGCTGTTGTCATCCTAACAAACCACCCCAGCCTGGAAACAAGCGTCCCCGTTTACCACGTAGAACATATTCGGGAAGCGTTGGCTTTGATGAGCGTTGGTTTTTATCAACCGCATCCGCAACATCTGGCTGCCGTTACGGGAACAAACGGCAAAACATCTACCGTTTTCTTTTTACGGCAAATTTGGGAATATGCCGGACATAAAAGCGCCAGTTTAGGCACTCTCGGCGTTCAATCCGAAGGTTACACGCACTATAGCGGCATGACAACATCGGCCAGCGTCACATTAAACCAAGAATTACAGGCTTTGGCTCAAACCGGCGTTACGCATGCGGCGTTGGAAGCATCCAGCCACGGACTGGATCAACATCGCCTGGACGGATTGACATTCGAAACAACGGCTTTTACAAACCTGACCCGCGATCATTTGGATTACCATAAAACGATGGAAAATTATTTGAAAGCCAAAATGCGGCTTTTCACGGATTTAACGGCCAAAGGCGGAACCGTTGTTTTAAACGCGGATATACCGGAATTTGACAGAATGGATAAAACGTGTCGTTTCCACGGATTAAAAGTGTTGTCATACGGTCAAAACGGACAAGCGTTAAAGTTGGTCAAACAAACGCTCCACGAAGCCGGGCAAGATTTAACCCTCAACATTTTGGGAAAAACATACGACATCAAACTGCCGGTAGCCGGCGCTTTTCAAGGCATGAATATTTTATGTGCCGTAGGCTTGGCCATCGGAACGGGCATAGATGCCGAAACGGCCATTCAAGCACTTCAAACCGTCAAAGCTCCCGACGGGCGGATGGAATTGGTCGGCCGCACGCCGGAAGGGGCCAGCATTTTTGTTGATTATGCGCACACGCCGGACGGATTGGAAACCGCCTTAAAATCATTGCGTCATCATACCCGAAACAAATTGCATGTTTTGTTCGGGTGCGGCGGCAACCGAGACACGGGTAAACGACCGATTATGGGGAAAATCGCCGCAGATTTGGCGGATGAAGTCATTGTGACGGATGATAATCCCCGCTTTGAAGATGCTGCCGAAATCCGTCGACAAATTTTATCGGCAGTTCCTCAAGCAACAGAAATTGATGACCGAGCCGTTGCCATTTACACGGCCGTCTCCCGTTTAAAAGCCGGTGATGTGTTACTTTTGGCCGGCAAAGGCCACGAAGAGGGTCAGTTGATTAACGGCATGATGTACACGTTTAACGACCGGATTCAAGTTTTGTTGGCTTTAAAAGCATTAAAAGAAAAGCCGTTGTGGACCAAACAGGAATTACAAGAGGCAACCGGCGGCCTCCTGCCGGAAAACGTCCGCGCCTACGGCGTATCGATTGACACGCGATCGTTACAGCCGGGCGATTTGTTTATTGCCCTCAAAGGAGACAAACTGGACGGCCATGCTTATGTCGAACAAGCGTTGAAAAAAGGGGCGGTGGCAGCTATCGTCGATCACCCGATGGTTATACCCGATTCCGATAAGCTGTTGGTTGTTCCCGACACGGGCAAAGCGCTTTATCAAATGGCGACCTATGCTAAAAACAGAAGTAAAGCCGTTCGCATCGGCATTACCGGTAGTTCGGGGAAAACGACGTCCAAAGAAATGCTCGTCCGCGCGCTTTGTGCTCAAGGAAACGTCCATGCGACTACCGGCAATCTGAACAATGAATGGGGCGTTCCGCTCACATTGGCGCGCTTACCGAAAGACGCTGATTTTGCCGTCATTGAAATGGGAATGAATCATGCGGGCGAATTAACACGTTTGTCTCAATTAGTCGAACCCGAAGTCGTTTTGGTAACGATGATCGGATCCGCGCATCGGGAATTTTTCAAATCTGAACAGGACATTGCTGCGGCCAAATCCGAAATTTTTTCACATATGTTGCCGGACGGAACAGCCGTTCTTAACGCTGATTCCCCGTTTTTTGACTTTTTAAAGCAAAAAGCCGATTCTTACGGCGTTCATTCCGTTTTGTCTTTCGGTCAAAACGAACAAGCCGACAGCCGTTTGATTGACATGCAAACGCAGGGCGGTCAAACAACCGTTCAAGCGCAGGTATCCGGCACGCTTTTGACTTTTACCCTGAACCTTTGCGGCTTACACTTTGTTCAAAATGCTTTGGGCGTATTGGCGGTCGTTGCAGCCGTTCAAGGCGATTTAACCAAAGCGGCCGACGGCCTGTCCGGGATGTCTGCCGTCAAAGGACGCGGGGCTTTCATAAAATGCGTTTATCACGGCAAAACGCTCACCGTTATCGACGATGCATATAATGCCAACCCGTCTTCAATGGCCGCTTCGATTTCTGTGCTCGGAACACAACCCGGCCGTAAAATTGCCGTTTTGGGCGATATGTTGGAACTGGGTGAATTTGCGCCGACATTGCATACAAATTTAGCAGATAATTTGCTGGAAATTCAAGTTGATAAAGTGTATGCTGTAGGCGAGATGATGAAAAAGCTTTATGAAAAGCTGCCACAAAACTGCCGAGGCGCTTGGGCTCAAAAAGCATGCGATATTCTACCTGCGTTGGAAAAAGAGTTGCAATCCGGCGATACCGTTTTGGTTAAAGCATCTAACAGTATGAAGCTTTATGACATCGTCAACGTTTTAACGAATGGGAAGTAAAATGCTGTACTTATTGCTTTATCCTTTGGCCGAATACGTAAGTGTTTTCAATCTGCTGAAATACCAAACATTCAGAACCGGTGCAGCGATTTTAACGGCGTTGATGATTTGCTTTGTTTTAGGGCCGGCTCTCATTCGCTTTTTAAAGAAAAAACAAGGCAAAGGCCAACCCATTCGCGATAACGGCCCCGAAACGCACAAGAAAAAAGAAGGCACCCCGACGATGGGCGGGCTCATGATTTTGATTGCTTTGTTTACTTCCGTTTTGTTATGGGCAGACCTGCGCAATCCTTATATTTGGATTGTCTTGTTTTTAACGGGCGCTTACGGCATATTAGGTTTCATCGATGATTATTTAAAAGTCATCAAGCGCAATTACGCCGGCGTCTCCGGACATAAAAAATTATTCTGGCAATGTTTGACCGGTGCGATTGCCGTCTTTGCCGTCATGTGTTTTGAAACACCTGAAATGGCAACACAGCTGACGATACCGTTTTTCAAAAATTTTATGATTAACTTGGCGTGTTTCTATCTGGTTTTCGGTGTGCTGGTCGTCGTCGGCTCTTCAAATGCCGTCAACCTGACAGACGGACTGGACGGATTGGTCTCCGTCCCGCTGATTATGGCTAATTTGGTCTTTTTGGTGATTGCTTATGTGGCCGGGAACCATATTTTTGCCAATTATCTGCAAATTCATTATATTCCGGGCATTGGCGAGCTGGCTATTTTTTGCGGCGCCGTTATCGGAGCCGTATTAGGCTTTTTATGGTTCAATGCGCCACCGGCCGAAATCTTTATGGGAGACACCGGATCTTTGGCTTTGGGCGGTGCTTTAGGCACCTTGGCCGTTGCGACCAAACACGAATTGGTACTGGCGATTGTCGGCGGTTTGTTTGTTGTCGAAGCTTTATCGGATATTCTTCAGGTCGGCTCCTATAAAATGCGCAAAAAACGCGTGTTCCTCATGGCGCCCATTCATCACCATTTTGAAAAAAAAGGCTGGCCGGAAACGCGCGTTGTCGTGCGATTTTGGATCATTTCCATTATTTTGGCTTTGATTGGATTATCAACTTTGAAGATTCGTTAAAATGAAAGGCATGTTTCCTTCTTTACACCAAATTCGTTTCTTCCTGGCCGAGTGGTGGCGGACCTTGGACAGATGGTTGTTGTGGTCGATTTTTGCTTTAATCGTTTGCGGTATTTTCTTGACGTTCTCGGCCAGCCCTGCTGTTGCCGAACGCATTTTAAAAACAAAAGACACCTTTTACTTTGTCAAGCGTCAGCTGTTCTTTTTAGTGCCGTCCGTTGGCTTAATGTTGGGTGTATCGATGTTAAATCCCAAACAAATCCGCCGGATTGCCGGCATTGTGTTTATGATATCGTTTGCCATGCTTGTCATGACATTGTTCGCCGGCATGGAAGTCAAAGGCGCCAAACGATGGCTGTATTTTCCGGGATTTTCCATACAGCCGTCCGAATTCATGAAGCCGGCTTTTGCCGTTGTCTGCGCCTGGATATTCGCCTCCGGCCGTTTAATTGACAAGTTTCCGGGTGTTCGTATTGCCGGATGTCTTTATTTTATTGTCGTGACATTATTATTGCTTCAACCCGACGTCGGTATGACCATCACAGTCAGCTCCATTTGGGGATGTCAGTTGTTTTTGGCCGGTATTTCCATTTTGTGGGTGATTATTTTGGGCGCTTTGGGTATTTTGGCATTTCTGGGCGCTTACTTTGTTTTCCCGCACGTTCAAAGCCGAATTGACCGGTTTTTAAATCCGGAAACCGGCGATGTTTTCCAAGTCAAAACGTCTTTGGAAGCTTTTCATAACGGCGGTTGGTTCGGGCGAGGGCCGGGTGAAGGCATCATCAAAGGCAAACTGCCCGATGCACACACTGATTTTATTTTAGCTGTTGCAGCGGAAGAATTCGGATTTTTTCTGTGTGCCGGGCTGATTTTCTTATTTGCATTTATTTTGTGGCGCGGCTTTTGGGTTATGAGCAAAGAAAAAAATCTGTTTAATATGCTCGCCGTTGCTGGACTTTTAACGCAATTTGGTGTACAAGCATTCATAAATATGGCGTCGACCTTAAATCTCATTCCGACAAAAGGGATGACTTTGCCGTTTATTTCATACGGCGGTTCATCTTTATTGTCGCTGGCATTCGGGTTTGGCATCATTTTATCGTTAACCAGACGACATCCGACACAAGGAGGATTGGAATGAAGAAAAAATTGATCGTACTGACGACCGGCGGGTCGGGCGGACACGTTTTTCCGGCAGAGGCTTTTGCGACAGCCATTCAAAACAAAGCATACGAATTAGCTTTCATCACAGATAAGCGCATTCAAAATAAAATCCAGGGAACATTGGCGACTTTGCCCGTTTATTACGTTGCGGCCGAGGCTGTCACCGGCAAAGGCATTTTAAAAAAAATCATAGCGGCTTTTAAATTACTGTGGGGAACAACGCAATCTGTTTATCTGTTGACGAAATTAAAGCCGTCTTTAGTCATCGGATTTGGCGGATACGCATCTTTACCGGCTGCATTGGCCGCTCAATTTTTAAACATTCCCGTCATGCTGCACGAACAAAATGCCATTTTAGGCCGCGCAAACCGATTACTGGCGCGGCGCACCCGGCTCATTGCAACCTCTTTCACGCCGACGACTTTGATTCCCGAAGGAATTAAAACTGTGCAGACCGGCATGCCTGTCCGACCGGCTGTGCTGGAAAAAATCGGCACACCCTACCCGACGGATACGACCGAATTCAGATTACTCGTCATGGGCGGCAGTCAAGGCGCCAAAATCTTTGCTTCCGTCATTCCGGCGGCATTGAATTTATTGTCTCCTGATTTAAAAGCCAAACTTGTTTTGCACCAACAAGTTCGTCCCGAAAACAAGGAACAGGTTCAAGAAGCTTATCGCAACAGCGGTATTAAAAGCATTACTCTCTCTCCGTTTTTCACGGATGTCCCGGCGTTGCTGGCCGATGCGCATTTGGTTATTTCCAGATCCGGCTCTTCTTCTTTGGCTGAATTTTCGGCACTGGGGAAACCGGCGTTGCTGATCCCGTTACCTACGTCGGCTGATGATCATCAAACCGCCAATGCGCGCGTTTTTACGGCGAACGGCAGCGGATGGCTGATGATTGAAAAAGATTTCACACCCGAAAAATTAGCAGCTCGATTAACGGAACTGATGGAAAATCCTGCTATTTTGAAACGAGCTTCCGATTGCGCTTTGCAAACGGCACAGACCAATGCGGCCGGCGCTTTAGCCGAAGCGGTGGAAAAGGTGATTAAAAAGGAAAAATCATGATTTATTTTAAAGATAAAACGATTCATTTTATCGGAATTGGCGGTATCGGCATGAGCGCCATTGCCGAATCGTTGCATTACATGGGTATCCGCGTTCAAGGATCGAATAACATTGAAAATGCCAACTGCGATCGGTTACGGCAAAAAGGAATTCCCGTTTTTATCGGACATACGGATTTTTCCCATTTGGATAAAGTTGACACAGCCATTATTTCTTCGGCCATTCAACCGGATAATCCGGAGTTGGCGGAAGTGCGCCGTCGGGGGATTCCGGTCGGCCACCGCGCCGAAATGTTGGCTGAATTGTTGCGCTACAAGAAAGGCATTGCCGTCAGCGGGACGCACGGCAAGACAACGACAACCGCGATGATTTCGGAAATGTTGAACAGAGCCGGTTTGGATCCCAGCTTCATTATCGGTGGCATTGTCAACTCTCAAGCCAGCAATGCGCGACAAGGAAAAAGCGAATGGATGGTGGTTGAAGCCGATGAATCGGACGGCAGCTTTTTAAAACTGCCCAAAACGGTTTCCGTCGTTACCAATATTGATCCGGAACACATGGATCATTACGGTTCTTTTGACAATATGAAAAACGCTTATCAATTTTTTATGGAAACGACGGCTTTTTACGGATTTGTCTGTGCCTGTTCCGATCATCCGGTTGTCAAAGAAATCGTTTCCAAAATCAAAACACGGCGTGTTTTAACATACGGTTTTCAAGAAGATGCGCGCTTACGGGCTGTTCATGTCCGCGTGATGCCGGGTCGGCTTTTATTTGACGTCCGGTTGGGCGAGACTGTTTATGATGGGTTTGAACTGAACATGTTCGGCCGACATAACATTTTAAATGCGTTGGCTGCCATTACCATCGGGTTGGAATTACATATTCCGGTTGACGTGATGCGAAAAGCATTGGCCGGCTTTGGCGGCGTTCAACGTCGTTTTACAAAAACGGGATGCAGCCACGGCATTACGGTTTATGATGATTATGCACATCACCCGGTTGAAATTGAAGCCGTGTTAAAAGCGGCCAAAGAAGCCACGCCCGGCCATAAAGTCGTTGCCTTGTTTCAACCGCACCGGTATTCCCGAGCATTAGATTTAGCGGATGAATTCGCAACATGTTTTAAGGACGCTGATACGGTTATCGTGGCGGACATTTATGCGGCTGGCGAAAAACCCATTCAGGCCATCAGCAAGGATATTTTAGTTCAAAAAATCAAAGCTGCCGGGCATCCATCGGTTTATGCGTTAGACTCTTGCCAAACGCTGCCGGCTTTTGTATTGGATCATGTTTCAAACGGCGATGTTATTATCGGGCTCGGCGCCGGAGACATTTCAAAATGGATGCACGACTTGCCCCGTCAACTGGATAAAATGGAGTAATGATGTTTGAGGCTTTAAAGAAAAAATGGATGCGCCGAACGGTCGCAATGCAAATGCCCAAAACAAAGGCGGAAATTCGCCGGAATGTTATTTTGGCAAAAAAAACATGGCTCGGCGTCGGCGGACCTGCCGAATTTTATTTCGAACCGGCCGATGAAAAAGATTTGGCTCGATTTATAAAAAACAGACCGGCAATGCCGATGACGGTTTTGGGCGGCGGATCCAACGTATTAATTCGTGAAAACGGCATTCCGGGCATTGTGATTCATTTGGGCAAAAGCTTTACGAATTACACGATTAAAGAAGACATCATTTCATGCGATGCCGGTTTATTAACGATTGATTTGTCCAAGATTGCCCAAAAAAACGGCTTATCCGGGTTTGAATTTTTATCCGGCATTCCTGGATCGGTCGGCGGGGCTTTACGGATGAACGCCGGCGCTTACGGTTCCGAAATCAAAGATATTTTGGTTTCCATTCGAGCCGTAGACGGCAACGGGACAATTCACGAATTTGAAC
>CALXTZ010000041.1 GCA_944391545.1 uncultured Alphaproteobacteria bacterium | reverse complement strand
AAAAAAAGCAGCGAAAAAGAGGGGGGGGGGGGGTGGAAATGGTACTGACCGATTTACAAAATCGCCAAGACTTGTTCAGCCGTCAACGTATTCCACGATAAAACTGTTTGTGTACCGGTTTCCATATTTTTGAAAACGACTTCACCCCGCGCATATTCTTCTGGCGCCATGTAAACAGCGGCTTGTGCCCGGCGTTTATTGGCTGCCGTAAAAAATTTCTTTGGATTTTGCGGACTTAACGCCAAATCGCATGCAAATCCGAGCGCATTCATTTGTCGCGCCAATGCCATCGCCGGTTCTTGCAACGAAGCATCAAAATACCCGATATAAAACGGAACAGACGCAAACCCGGTTGCTTCGCCGAATTTCGCTTCGTACAATTCCCGAATGACGCCGTCGCCAAAGCCCATTCCGCACGCCGGGATGTCTTTGCCTGTCATCCGCGTAAACAAATTGTCGTACCGCCCGCCGCCGAACAAAGCCCGGAATTGGCGTTTGTTATCAAATGCTTCAAACACAATGCCGGTGTAATACGCCAATCCGCGAATAATCGACGGGTCGATTTGGATATAATCAGCATATCCTAACGCTTCGGCATAGCGCATTAAATCCTTTAATTGTTGGACATCTTCGGACGGCCCCGTGATGTGTTCAATCGCCGCCAAATCATGTAAATCCAACAAATTGAAAATGGATTCGATTTGGTCGGCCGTCACGCCCAAAGTCCCCATTTCTTCTTTGAGCCAACCGGCATCGACTTTTTCTTTTTTATCAATCAACGTCATCAGCGGCGTATGAACGGCCGGATCAATCCCCAGCTTTGTTAAATAGCCGGACAGCAAAGCGCGGCTGGACACGCGAATGCGAAAATCAGCCGAATCAAAGCCTAATTCATTCATGACTTGCACAGCCGTGTATAAAATCCATGCTTCGGCCGACACGCTTTTTTCGCCCATGATGTCGATATTCCATTGATAGTGTTCACGATAGCGGCCTTTGGTCGGGCGTTCATACCGAAAGCATTGCCCAAAAGACCAAATCTTGGCCGGGTTCGGCAAATTTTCTTTATCTGCCGAATAAAGCCGTACCATTGTCGGCGTGATTTCGGGTCTTAACGCAATGTGCCGATCGGATTTATCATGAAAGTCATAAATTTGGTCGGAAATTTCTTCGCCGGACTTGCGTTCAAAGAGTTCATACGCATCAACAACACACGTGTCATAACGCAAAAAGCCGCACTTTTCCGACGCGGTTTCAAACGCTTTTAATAATTTTTTGCGAAACACCCAGTCTTTTGGGAAAAAGTCACGCATGCCGCGCAACGGTGTTAAATCTATTTTTTCAACCATTTTTCATCCTTTGTTTTTTCTCTTTATGCCTTATTTTCAGTTAAAAATCAAGGCAGAACTTGCATCTTTTTCAAAATAAGCTTATCTTTAAATAAAAAAGGAGGTCATATCATGGATTTAATGCAAGGAATTTTAACGCGCCGATCCGTGCGCAGTTATCGGGCGCAGGAAAAAATATCGAAACAAGAATTGACGGATTTACTGAAAGCCGCCATGCAGGCGCCATCGGCGATGAATAAACAGCCTTGGTCGTTTGTGGTGATTGACAAGCCGGACGTGTTGGACAAAATTCAATCCATTCATCCGTACGCAGCTTTTGCCAAAGAAGCCGGCACAGCGATCGTGATTTGCGCCAATCGTGCCGACAGCTATGAAGAATATTGGAAAGTCGATCCGTTGTTGGCCGGGCAGAATATCTTGTTGGCCGCGCACGGCTTGGGATTGGGGGCTTGTTGGTGCGGCGTTTATCCGGACGAAGCGCGGATGCAAACGTTTGCAAAATTGTTAAATTTGCCGCAAAATGTCTTGCCGATGGCGTTGATTACGGTCGGTATTCCGGCGCATCCCGTCGGGGCGCCTGCCGAACGATACGATTCCAAAAAAGTCCACTTTAATCAATGGTAAATCAAACGGGTCGTTTCGAAAAAGCGGCCCGTTTTTACTTGACATCTTTCTTAAAAACGCTTATATTCTCCATTAAGCGTTCGCTTTTATCAAAAATTTCCCATCAAAAATCAAGGATATATCATGCACTTACAAGAACTGAAGAAAAAAACACCGGCAGAATTACTGGCTTATGCGGAAGAACTTGGCATTGACAATGCCCCGACGTTGAAAACCCAAGACCTGATGTTCGCGATTTTAAAACAAATTGCGGCAACGGAAACGACATTGTTCGGCGACGGTGTTTTAGAAGTTTTGTCGGACGGGTTTGGCTTTTTGCGGTCGGCGCAGGCGAATTACCTGGCCGGGCCGGACGATATCTACGTGGCACCGAATCAAATCAAACGGTTCGGATTGCGCACGGGCGATACGATTGAAGGCGAAATCCGCGCGCCGAAAGACGGGGAAAGATACTTTGCCATGTCTAAAATCAACAAAGTCAATCACGTGGATCCGGAAGAATTACGGTATCGCGTGAATTTTGACAACCTGACGCCGTTGTATCCGAACGAAAAGTTGAAAATGGAAAGCGATTTGCCGCAAACCGGCGAACGCAAAGATTACACGGCACGCATCATCGATTTGATTTGCCCGCAAGGCAAAGGCCAACGCAGTTTGATTGTGGCACCGCCTCGAACAGGGAAAACGGTGATGTTGCAAAACATCGCGCATGCGATTACGGCGAATCATCCGGAAGTGTATTTGATTATGTTGTTGATTGACGAACGCCCCGAAGAAGTCACGGACATGATTCGTTCCGTTAAAGGCGAAGTGATTTCATCGACGTTTGACGAACCGGCTTCGCGTCATGTTCAAGTCGCCGAAATGGTGATTGAAAAAGCGAAACGATTGGTCGAACATAAAAAAGACGTTGTGATTTTGTTGGATTCGATTACGCGGTTGGCGCGGGCGTACAACACGGTGATTCCGTCTTCCGGAAAGGTCTTGACCGGCGGCGTGGATGCGAATGCTTTGCAAAAACCGAAACGCTTTTTCGGGGCGGCACGGAATATCGAAGAAGGCGGGTCTTTGACGATTTTCGGTACGGCTTTGATTGACACGGGGTCGCGCATGGACGAAGTGATTTTCGAAGAATTCAAAGGCACCGGTAACAGCGAAATCATTTTGGATCGCAAAGTATCGGATAAACGCATTTTCCCGGCGATTGATATTACGAAGTCCGGGACTCGGAAAGAAGAATTGTTGGTTGACAAAAACGAATTGCCCAAAATGTGGATGTTGCGCCGCGTGTTGATGCCGATGGGCGTCACCGATGCGATGGAATTTTTAATTGAAAAGTTAAAAATCACCAAAAACAACCACGACTTTTTTGAATCGATGAACAGTTAATCATGCAAAAATGGGTCTTTTTCTGGGCTGCCGGCATCGGTTTTACGAGCATGCAGATTTTTTTGTACCTGCACAGCCTTTGGGCGCGGATTGGATTGGGCTTGTTTATGATTTTGGCAGTCTGGGTGTTTGCCAAAATGCCACGAGAATTTCAAATTGTATATTGGATTGTTCTGACTTTGATTGTGACGGCGTGGTATTATTGGGTTAAACCGGCGGATGGCCGTCTGTTTTAATGGGAGACATGAAAATGGATACGATTTTTGCCCCTTCGACGGCAGCCGGTCAAGCCGGTATAGCCGTTATTCGTCTTTCCGGGCCGGCGGTCCGGGACGTGTTGAAAACGGTATGTCACATGGATAATCCGAAACCGCGATATGCGGCTTTCTCGGGCATTTATGCGCCGGACGGAGACAAAATCGACGAAGCGGTTGTGTTGTTTTTCAAAGGCCCGAATAGCTTTACCGGAGAAGATGTCGCCGAAATTCAATGCCACGGCTCGCGTGCGGTTGTAAAAGAAATTTTATCGGTGTTAAGTTCGTTGCCCGACTGCCGGATGGCAGAACCTGGTGAATTTACGAAACGCGCGGTGTACAACCAAAAAATGGATTTAACGGCGGCCGAAGGACTGATTGATTTGATTCATGCCGACACCGAAGCACAACGCAAATGGGCGGTGAGACAAATGGACGGCGCTTTGCAACGCGTGTACGACGGATGGCGCGGGGAATTGGTGCAATCGTTGGCGTTGATGGAAGCGTACATTGACTTTCCCGAAGAAGAAATTCCGGATTCTTGTTTGGAAGATATTCGAAATCGGACTTACAATGTAATTACACAACTTGAACAGCATTTGGATGATAAAGGTCGAGGAAAACGGCTGAAAGAGGGCTTTTCCATTGTGCTGGTCGGGGCGCCGAATGTCGGTAAGTCCAGCTTGATGAATCAGTTGGCTAAACGAGACGTCGCGATTGTCTCATCCATTGCCGGCACGACGCGCGATATTGTCGAAGTGTCTTTGGATGTGGCAGGGTATCCGGTGATTTTGGCTGACACGGCGGGCTTGCGCGAAACCGAAGAAGAAATCGAATCCATCGGGATTTCGCGGGCAATCAAGCGCATTCGGGAAGCCGATTTCGTGATTGCGGTGGCGGATGCACAAGACTATCCGCATGTGGATGAAACGACAAGCCGGGCTTTGGCGGAAAATCCGGCGCACTTGATTGTGTGGAACAAATGCGATTTAACGGATCAAAAGCCGGACGGGCTTTGTTTGTGTGCGCAAACGGGAGACGGATTGGACGCGTTATGGGACAAAATAACGACCGTTGTTGTCGACACGATGGGGACCGGATCGGAATTAATGTTGACGCGCGAACGATACAAAACCGCCTTGAGAGATTGTTTAGCGGCGTTGAAAAGGTCTTTGACGGCGCCGGCGTTGGAATTACAAGCCGAAGATTTGCGTTTGGCTGCCAACGCGCTCGGCAAAATCACGGGACGCGTGCAGGTGGCCGAGCTGTTTGATATTATTTTCAGCACGTTTTGCATCGGAAAATGAATTTTGTCTTCAAAATTACCGTTTTTTATGATATAATAAAAGTATTATAAAAAGGAGGCTATGATGTTTTCCAAAAAACGTTTTTTACAATGCATTTCTTATGGCTCTCTTTTAGCTGCGACTGCTTTAAGTCCGATGGCGAGCCAAGCCCAAGAAAAACAAACTATTCAAGATATCTTAGAAAATGCTGAAAAAAAATACCAACAAGCATATAGAGATGTTGATACAGGGAAAATGAGTTATAAAGAATTCCTCAAAGCCGAACAAGACTATGCTTCTGTCATGGCTGATTATGCTCCAACGATGACTGAAGAAGACATAAATAAGCATCCTTTGTTTAAAAACAGAGCGCCCAGAGATTTATCAATCAAAGATCGTGTCCGCCAAATGACACCTGAAGAAATTAAAAATTATCACACATTTTTACAAAAACGTCTTGAAGTTGCAGAACAACGCCTTCCTAATAAACTTGAAAAAGGAACTCAAAAAGTTACCAATGCGATAGATACAGGAAGTTCTTTCTTAGGAAATGTTGTTTCAACGCCTCTAGGATGGATACAAAATGGATTACAAGCTTCCGGAGAATGGATAAATCAACAATTAAATACTGTCTCTGAAAAAACGGGAGATACTATTGTTTCGCCTTTAATTGGAACGGCAGCCAAAGGAACTCTTTCACTAACAGGAGATGTTATCGGCAGTGCAGGTCGTTTAACAGACACAGCAGTTAAAACGACATCTAAAACATTAACGAATACATTAAGAGCGGCTGCAACAATGACGCGTAGTCCTAAAGAAGCAGGTCTTAATCTAGCCGCTAACACAGTGGATACCGTTTCTCATACCGTAGGAGATACATTAACAGAAGCAGGAACTTTAGTAACAAGTACAGTTAATACTGTCGGCACAATTGGAAGACAATCATTACAAAGTGCAACGGAACCTGTTGTTAAACCAACAACTTATCTTGCCTCGAAAATAAATCCAACAGAAGAAAAAGACATTCAAATATGGGGAGCCGTCAGTCAATCGGCGGTTTCTAGCTATCCGATTTATCCTTTAGAAAAAGTTGGGGCTAAAGTTGCAAGAACGCTTACAGGAACCGGTCAAGGGATAAATTTAGTTTCTGAAGCTATCAATCCCTTACTTCGAGGAAATGCATCCTATATGTCTCCTCAGGTTATACCTGAAACTGTAGATGCGACAATATCATATTTAAAAAAGACAAAAGATGAACCAATAATGCATACTAGTGATTTAAAAGCACAAGTTATGACTGCAATGGTTTATCCTTACATAGATAACCTAAATGAAGAAAAAAACGCCGTTTATCAACATGGTTATATGGCCCAAATGAGAGGTATTTTCTTAGAACATGGAGCGAAAGCAGAGGAAAAGCGTATAACGAATGCTGTTGCAGAATATGCATTAGCAAAAGAAAATCTCAAAGAGTTTGAACAAGCTGTTCAAGAAGTCCAAAAAGAAAAAGAAGATAAAAATATCTCAATTTCCAAGGCCATTCAAAATAAAGGCCGAGAATAAGTTGAGATAGAAGATTGAAAAAATGTGCTTTTTCTGATATAACAACATCCAGTTCAATGAAGGATGATGTTAGATGGATTATGATGTTATTGTTGTAGGCGGCGGGCATGCCGGATGCGAAGCCTGTGCCGCGGCGGCGCGAATGGGCGCGCGAACAGCGTTGGTAACGCATAAAATCAGCTCAATCGGCGATATGTCCTGTAACCCGGCTATTGGCGGGCTTGGGAAAGGCACCGTTGTGCGCGAAGTTGACGCATTGGA
Source organism: uncultured Alphaproteobacteria bacterium (assembly GCA_944391545.1). GTDB lineage: Bacteria > Pseudomonadota > Alphaproteobacteria > CAAHEQ01 > UBA3637 > CALXXA01. The sequence continues at coordinate 4,914 of CALXTZ010000041.1, read as the reverse complement.
CGGATTGATGGGGCGCGTGATTGATGCGGCCGGCTTGCAATTTCGGATGTTGAATTTGTCAAAAGGCCCCGCCGTGCAAGGCCCACGGGCGCAGGCGGACAAAGATGAATACAAACGCATTATGCAAGAAACGCTGCTGGCTTATCCGAACCTGACGGTGATTGAGGCGGCCTGTGAAGGACTGCTGTGCGACACGGATAAAAAGACCGTTTCCGGCGTAAAACTGGCGGACGGAAGAACGCTGTCATGTAATTCCATTGTAATTACAACAGGAACCTTTTTGAACGGCTTGATGCACCAGGGAGAAACTAAAACCGTCGGCGGGCGGTGGGGCGATATCGCTTGCACCGGCATCACGCCGGATTTGCGCGCTTTGGGGTTAACGATGGGGCGGCTGAAAACCGGAACACCGGCGCGATTGATGCGTGACAGCATTGATTGGTCACAAACAACCGAACAACCGGGCGATGTTGTGCCGCAGCCGTTTTCGTATCTGACCCCGGCGATTACGCAAGAACAAGTGCCGTGTTATTTAACGCACACAACGCCCGAAACGCATGCGATTATTTTGGCGAACATTCATCGCGCGCCGATGTATTCGGGGCAAATCAAGTCTATCGGACCGCGTTATTGCCCCAGCATCGAAGACAAATTGATGCGCTTTAAAGGTCGGGACAGCCATCACATTTTCCTGGAACCCGAAACGCGCAACGGGCCGTCAATTTATCCCAACGGGATTTCAACGTCTTTGCCGGTCGATGTGCAGGATGCTTTTTTGCGCACAATTCCGGGATTAAAGAACGTTCAAGTGATTCGGTATGCTTATGCGATTGAATACGATTTCGTGGATCCGCGCGAGTTAAAGCGGACATTAGAAACCAAAAAAGTCAAAAATTTATTCCTGGCCGGCCAAATCAACGGCACAACCGGATATGAAGAAGCGGCCGGTCAAGGATTGGTTGCCGGTGTGAATGCGGCCGCACGGGCTGGTGGTTTACCCGATGAATTGGTTTTAGACCGCACGACCAGTTACATCGGCGTGATGATTGACGATATTACGACTTACGGTGTGGACGAACCGTACCGGTTGTTCACGTCGCGCGCCGAATACCGGTTGACGATGCGGGCGGACAATGCGGATTTACGGTTGACCCCGACAGGCATCGCTTTGGGGTGCGTGAAAGCGACTCGGCAAAAGGCGTTTGAAGCCAAAAAAGCGGCCTATGATCAAATCAAACGCTTGATAAAAGACATTTCTTTTGCGCCCAAAGAATTGATTCGCGCGGGGCTTCATGTGAACAGCGACAGCGGCCGGCGGACGGCTTTTGATTTATTAAGCTATCCGGATGTGACCTGGAACGATTTGGTTCGATTGCATCCGACATTGGCCGAGGTGCGGGCGGACGTGGCCGAACAAATGGCGATTGAGGGCAAATATCAAGGATACTTGTCGCGTCAGGAAGCGGATATTCATGCCGTTCAGCGGGACGAAGCGTTGAAAATTCCGCCGGATTTGGATTATACGCGAATCGGGGGCTTGTCCATTGAAGTGCGAACGCGGTTGGAACGCGCGCGGCCGGAAACCATCGGCGCGGCGGCCAGATTACCGGGCATGACACCGGCGGCCGTCACGGCTTTGCTGGGCTTTGTCAAGGTAAATAAAGGAAAAACGGCATGAAAAAATACATTTACGGGATTTTATTGACGGTCGGCGGTTTGTCCGCACTCGGATTTCAACCGTATTCCTGGATTCCCGTGCTGTGCGTGACGTTTAGTGTGTTATTTGGCATCTTGAACCGATGTGTGACCAAAAAACAATTCTGGATGACAGGGTTTTGTTTCGGATTCGGCCTTGGCGCATGCTCGCTGTTTTGGGTGACCAACGCGTTGATGTTGGATACACATACGTTCGGATGGGCGATTCCTTTGGTGCCGATCGGATTCGGCCTGCTATTCGGTGTGTTTTACGGGACGGCGACGCTTCTTTGTTATAAAGCACCGTCGGGTTGGGCGCGGTTGTGCGCTTTTGCCGGCGCTTTAACAGTCATGGAATGGGTGCGCGGTTGGATTTTTACGGGCTTTCCGTGGAATACGCTCGGCGCCGTTTGGACGGCTTTTCCGCCCGTGTTGCAAAGCGTTGCGGTCGGTGGCGTCTTCGGCTTAACGTTTATCAGCGTTTTTTGGTTTTGCAGTCCGGTTTTTCTGGTTCAAAAACGATGGGTGTCTTTCGGGGCGCTGGCCGTTTCTTTTGCTTTGGTGACCGGCGCGGGCGCGATTCGATTGGCGTCAGCGGAAAAAGCCGTTATTTGGGGTGTGACGGTGCGCTTGGTTCAACCCAATATTCCGCAAACACTCAAATGGGACGCCGATTCGGCCGAGGATAATTTAATGCAACACATCCGATTGTCTAAATCGCCGGGGGCCGACAAAATCACGCATGTCATTTGGTCGGAAGCCGCGACGCCTTTTATTTTAAACCAAGACGAAGCCGCCCGCGCGATGACCATCAGCGCGTTACATCAGGAAGAAACGCTGATTACCGGGTCGTTGCGCCGCGTCGATGAAACCCATTTAAGCAACAGCGTGTTGGTGATGAACGATGTCGGCCAAATCGTTTCTTATTATGATAAGGCTCATTTGGTGCCGTTCGGCGAATACGTGCCTTTTCGAAACATCCTGCCGATGGAAAAATTGGTGCCGATTGCATCGGATTTCAAAGCCGGTTCCGGCCCGAAAACGATTCGGATTCCGGGTGCGCCGCCGGCCGGATTGTTGGTTTGTTACGAAATCATTTTTCCGGGCCGAGTCGTCGATTCGCACTACCGGCCGGATTGGCTGATTAATGTTACGAACGACGGTTGGTACGGCATCAGCGCCGGGCCTTATCAACATTTGGCAGCCGCTCAATTGCGCGCGGCGGAAGAAGGCTTGCCCGTTGTGCGCGCCGCCGGTTCGGGTATCAGCGCCGTCATTGATCCTTACGGGCGAATCGTCAAAAGCTTGCCGCTCGGCGTTAAAGGCGTGCTGGACAGCGCCGTTCCGCAAAAAATAACCCCGCCGTTTTACACGTTTTACCGCAACGGTTTGGCGCTTTTGGCAGCGTTCGTCAGCTGGTTTCTCGGGCTGTTCTGTTTTCGTTCGCAAAAAGAATACTAAAATATGCCGACCGCGTCGATTCTTTTCCCAGTCAACTCCATAAAATAAAATGCGATCAAAACGATTTTAAAGCACTTTTTTTTGCTTTTTTAACCTCTTTTTTCAAAAAAAATTAAAAAAAAGAATAAAAAAATCAATTTTTTTAACGCATTGAATTTTAAAGGTTTTTTAGCGTTTTGAAAACTCGTTGCGACATCGACGAAAGAATATATGCTAAAAAATCAAGCAAAAAATACAATTATTAATTGACCTTATTATTTTTTTATGCTTTATTAGTATAGTACGATATTCGAAAGTAGTGGGACAAAGAGAGAACCGAATGCAAAAGAAAAAATCATTAAGAGGCCGTGTAGACGGCGCCCCCAACCCCATTGACATCCACGTCGGTAATCGCGTGCGGATGAGACGGACATTATTGGGAATGAGTCAGGAAAAACTGGGTGAAGAACTGGGTTTGACCTTTCAGCAGGTACAAAAATACGAACGGGGTATGAACCGAATCGGCGCCAGCCGGTTATGGGATATCAGCAAAGTGCTGAATACGCCGATCGAGTTTTTCTATGACGGGATTAACGAAGACATCGAGCAATTAAGCCCGCGGCATATCAATCGCAATGAACATGTCGAAGGTTTGGAAGAATCGATTATGTCTTTGGACGGAGATCCGATGAATCGCCGAGAAACATTGGAATTGGTTCGGGCTTACTACCGGATCAGTGATCGGAATATGGCTAAAAAAGTATTTGACTTGGTTAAATCTTTGGCGGCGTATACGGATCCGGACGGAAATGAGGACGACAAAAACGAAACGGTTGAAAAATAACCAAAAAGACAATATGCTTTTTTCTATCTTTCTTTTTGGTTAAAAACGAGGTATTCTGGTAAAGAAGAGGAATGCATCATGAAAGACATCTTGTCAGAGGATTTGTTAGAATCCTTAAACGTATTGGATCTGTTACAGGAGGAGGGATTAAAAATCGCCCCTGCTCATCCGACGCCGGTTATGATACAGGCGGGTGTTCAGCTGACCGGATTGTCTGAAGACATGGTGAGAAAACTTTACCTCGTGATGTTAAGCCTTTCGGATGAGGACATTCCCGAACAAAAAAACTAAAAGGCCACTCTCCTTTCCTCCAATTGGCGTTTTAGTTTGTAAAGTCGGTTCATCCAATCGACAAAATAGGGATAATGTTCATCATCCACGGAGCGTAACTCCTGTTTCATCAGGGGATGCGGCTCCGGAAAGGGAGGGCAGCTGCAAAGCTGCCCTTTCTGACTACAGCCGGTCAATAAGATGCTGCCACTGATAACAAGGTAAACTGGCCACTTCCAAATCATGTTGCTGTCTTTCTAATTGTTGTTTTAATGCCTTATTTTCGGCATGCGTTTCAAAATAAGCTTTAACCAACCCCCAAAAACAAATTTTTTGAAGGAGGGTTCCTAAAAAATTTTTAACCATTTTTGCGGGCTTGTCCGACATTTAAGGCCAAGACGTCTAAAAACGAACGGATTTTTTGGCAAAAAGCATCGTCTTTCGGCGTCGGTGTCAAAGCACACACGGCGCTTGCCGCCGCGATGACGGCTGAAATGGCGACGAGAATGTCGTCTAAATGAGTCATGATAAATGTGAGCATTTTTTTCCTTTCAAAGGGTTCCTGTCAGTCCGACCCTCACGGACGGGTTAAAACAAATTAAAAAACACTTGAACCAATCCCATACAAATCGCGCTTAAGGTCGTCAGAACCATCATGGACAGCG